>JAMNZY010000131.1 GCA_023622055.1 Bacillota bacterium | reverse complement strand
ATTATCCACATCTGCAGAAAATGCCATTATCTTTGTAGAAAATGTAGGAAATTTAATTTGTCCAGCCTCCTTTGATATTGGAGAGGATTTTAAAGTTGCCCTAAGCAGTGTGCCAGAAGGCCATGACAAGCCCTTTAAATATCCCGGCATTTTTCAAAAGGCCAGGGCAACGGTTTTAAATAAAGTAGATTTGATGGAATATGTGGATTTTGACAAAGACTCCTTTTACGAAGGTGTCAAGACTTTAAATCCAAGAGGTTGTATATTTGAAGTTTCATCTATATCAGGAGATGGGATAAGGGAGTGGACCCAATGGCTCAAGTTGCAGTATATGAAAAAGCTCAACCGATAGTGTATTTTCAAAGCCAAGATGGAGTTTTGCACAAAGAAAATGCTCTACACCAAGCAGTGGAGATGCTAAAACAGGGGAAGATAGTAGCTATAAAAGGCGTAGGGGGCTATCATCTAGCAGTAGATGCCAGAAATGAGGCTGCAGTGTCAAGACTCAGGCACAGAAAGCACAGATACGGCAAGCCCCTGGCCGTGATGATGCCAAATACTGAGGAAGTGAAAAAATACTGTGAGTTAAGTGCTCAAGAACGAGAGATTCTCAAAAGTCAGCATGCACCCATAGTCCTTTTAAAACAAAAAAAAGGCGGTGCTCCTTTGGCATATAGTTTGACTAAGGGGCTAGACACAATAGGCGTTATGCTGCCATATACCTTTTTGCACAAAAGGTTAATTGAAATGGTGGGCTTTCCGCTGGTTATGACTAGCGGGAATATCAGCCATGAACCCTTGTGCATCACTGAAGAAGAGGCTTATGCCAGGTTAAAGGATGTAGCAGACGGCTTTATACATCACGACAGGCCAATTATAAATCGAAGGGACGATTCCGTATGTTTTTTTGCAGCAGGGGACATGCGGATGATAAGAAGGAGTCGGGGATTTTGCGACCACCCAATTTTGATGAAAAACAGTTCAAAGGCTGTGCTGGCCTGTGGAGCCTTTTACAAAAACACCTTTTGTCTTTTAGAGGGTAATACTGCTTACTTAAGCCATCACATTGGAGACCTAGACAGCACCTTGACTTTTAACTATTACAAAAAAGAAATCCAAAAGTATATGGAAAAACACCACGTAAATCCCAGCTGTGTAGTAAGGGACCTTCACCCAGCATATCTTTCAAGCTTATATGCCGATGAGCTTGATCTGCCCACCCTGAAAGTTCAGCACCATCATGCCCATGTAGCAGCTGTCATGGCCGAGTACGGTTTGACGGAAAAAGTTTTAGGTATTGCTTACGATGGCACGGGCTTAGGCAGTGACGGCAATATTTGGGGCGGAGAATTTTTGCTGGCAGATATGAAAGGATTTGAAAGGCTGGCACACCTAAAATACGTCCCTCTTCCCGGTGGCGACACGGCCATAAAACATCCCTTCCGCTGTGCTGTAGGTTTCATTTATCCAAATACGCACAGATTCTCCAAATTTATCCACCGTTTAGATAGCAACCAAGTAAAGATTATCTTAAAGCAAATAGAGGCAAAGGTAAATTCACCGCTGATCTCCAGCATGGGAAGACTTTTTGATGCAGTAGCTTCAATAATTGATATAAAGGACACAGTAGATTATGAAGGCCAGGCTGCCATGGAATTAGAATCTATTATTTTGCCCACAGAGGACTATTATGGTTACCGCATAGTAAAAGAGGGCAGCAAGTTTTGTATAGATGTGAATAGGCTCTTAGAGGAATTATATAGGGACTATGTTGGTGGAATACCTAAAGGCATAATTTCTGGGAAATTTCACAACACTGTCATTAAATTTACAGTTGAAATGGCAAAAAAGATAAGAGATTTGCGCAAAGTAAGTAAAGTGGTGCTTTCAGGAGGATGTTTCCAAAACCGATACCTTCTGGAAGGATTATATAGAGAGCTTCAAGGTGAAGGCTTCAAAGTCTACATACCCAGCAAAATACCTATTAATGACGGCGGCATTTCTCTGGGCCAGGCTGCCATTGCCTGTGCATACTTTTCATAAAAGAGGTGAAGCCATTGTGTCTTGCCATTCCCATGAAAGTCAAAAACATTAATTGGCCTATGGCAGAAGTTTTAGCTGAAGGTCTTTGCCAAGAAGTCAATATAGAGCTTGTGCCAAATGTTGGCATAGGGGATTATGTGCTGGTTCATGCCGGCTTTGCAATACAGGTCGTTGACAGCAAAGGGGCAAAGGAGAGTTTACAATTATGGAAACAACTGGAGTGCTAAACAGGGTAAAAAGTGAATTAAAAATCATGGAAGTCTGTGGAACCCATTCAGAAGTCATTTCAAAATATTCATTAAGGCAGTATTATACAGGCAAAGTAAAGCTGATATCAGGCCCCGGCTGTCCCTTTTGTGTCTTACCTCCTGAGCATATTGATTTAGTAATAGAGTATGCCAGGTGTGGATTTACCATAGCAACTTTCGGAGATTTAATCAGGATTTCAGGAACTGTGTCAAGCCTTTCTGTGGAACGGGCCATGGGGAGAAAAGTTGGAGTTGTATATTCGCCATTAGAAGCTCTTGACGTAGCAAAGAGCGATCCTTCAAGCCAAGTGATTTTTGTAGGGGTAGGCTTTGAAACAACGGCACCCTTGGTGGCATTGACAATTATGAAGGCTAAAGAAGAAGGCATTAAAAACTTTAGTGTTTTGAGCCTTCACAGGACAATGCCTCAAATCTTGAGAAAACTTTTTGAAACTGATGTAAAGCTAAATGGATTAATTCTCCCAGGCCATGTTTGCACAATTATAGGTTCAAGGCCTTTTGAATTTTTAGCCCGGGAATTTGGTAAAACTTGTGTTGTAACAGGATTTACTCCTGAAGATGTGATAGAAAGCATAGAAATTATACAGCAAAATTTACATAAGCCTTCAATTCACATTCAGTATAAAAGGGCCGTTTCACCTTATGGAAATATAGTCGCCCAGAGGTTGATGGAAAGGGTTTTCGAGCCTTGTGATATTTTGTGGAGAGGTTTCGGCCTTGTGCAAAACTCTGGCCTTGCCATAAAAAAAGAATGGAGCTTTTTTGATGCTAAAAAGCGCTGGCCTATAGAACTCAAATACCCTCAAAAGCACACTGACAAAGGGTGTAAATGTGGAGATATTATGAAAGGCATATTGACACCTTTAGAATGTGGATTGTTTAAAACGTCTTGCAATCCGGAAAATCCCATTGGGCCCTGTATGGTATCTTCTGAAGGGGCCTGTGCCATTTACTACAAATACGGAGGGTAAGAAGATGGACGTGGTGCTTGCATCTCATGGGGGAGGGGGGAAACTGACAGAAGGGCTAATCAAAGAAGTTTTTTTAAATAAATTTAAAAACAGTTTTCTAAATGAAATGGAAGACAGTGCTGTTTTAGAAATTGATTTTGAAAGAATTGCCTTTACCACTGACAGCTATACCGTAAAACCTCTTTTTTTTCCTGGAGGAGATATCGGCAGACTAGCAGTATGCGGCACAGTTAACGATCTGCTTATGAGAGGTGCCAAGCCTTTGTTTTTAAGCGCCTCTTTTATTATAGAAGAAGGCTTTAGAATTCATGATTTAAACAAAATCGCCAGCTCCATGGCAAAAGCTTGCCGGGAAGCAGGGGTAGAAATTGTTGCAGGGGACACCAAAGTTGTGGCAAGGGGAGAGGCTGACGGCCTTTTTATCAACACTGCAGGTGTAGGCCTTGTGCCCAAAGACGTCAATATATCCATAAAAAATGCCCAGCCAGGAGATAGGATAATAATTTCCGGCACCATAGGTGACCATGGAATGGCCATTTTATCCAGCAGAAATGGTTTTACTTTTGACCCGCCAGTGGAAAGTGACTGTGGGCCCCTTGTTGGGATAGTAGATACATTAAATAAGTTTAAAGAAGCAGTAAGAGTCCTCAGAGACCCCACTCGAGGAGGAGTGGCAGAAGTCCTTTACAATATATCAGAAGCCAGCGGCGTAGGTGTGGAAATCCATGAGGAAAATTTGCCGGTGAAGCCTCAAGTACTTTCAGCCTGCAACATGTTGGGTTTAGATTATCTGCAACTGGCCAATGAAGGCAAGTTGGTGGCTGTAGTGGAAAGCAGTGCGGCTGATAAAATTTTGAAGGCTATTAAGAACTGCAAATATGGCCATGATGCAGCCATCATTGGAACTACCAACGACACTGGCCAAGTGACTGTAAGGACACCTCTGGGCACATCGAGAATATTAAGCCGCCCCCTGGGAGAACTTATACCTCGAATATGCTAAAAAGCTGTTGACAAATTTTTGTAGTAGGATTAAAATAAAAGTAAAAATACCCCCAAGGGGTATACAGATTCAGAGGAGGCAACAAGATGGCAGAAAAAAAAGCCAGTGTTAAGATAAAAGGGATGACGTGTGCTGCCTGTGCTGCGCGAATTCAAAAGGTGGTTGGGAAAATGCCTGGCGTCAAAGACGCCAATGTGAACTTTGCCACAGAAAAATTAAATGTAACTTATGAACCTGAAAAAGTTTCTGTAGATGATTTTATAAAGAAGGTAAAAGATGTGGGCTATGACGTGGTAATGGACAAAGTTGAGCTGGGCTTAAAAAACATGAGCTGTGCTGCCTGCGCAGCCAGAATAGAAAAAGCCCTATCAAAGGCACCTGGGGTTTATAAGGCAGCGGTAAATTTTGCAACAGAAACGGCAACAGTGGAATACGACAGCAGTGAGACAAGCATAAACAATCTAATTAAAGCGGTAAGAGATGCAGGCTACGATGCTTTTGAGAAGACAGATGCAAATTTAGATAGAGAAAAGGATGAGCGGGAAAGAGAAATAAAAAATCTTGGCAGGCTTGCAGCTGTTTCTGCAATACTCTCTGCTCCGCTGCTTTTGGGCATGTTCTTTCATTTACTGGGAAAACCTGGTGGAATACTGTTCAATCCCTGGTTTCAATTGGCAGTATCTGCACCAGTGCAGTTTATCATAGGATTCAGATACTACAAAGGCGCCTATCACGCATTAAAAGGCGGCGGTGCCAACATGGACGTATTAGTTGCCATGGGAACCTCAGCAGCCTTTTTCTACAGTTTATACAATGCATTTACAGTGCCAGCAGAGATAATCCATCATTATTTATACTTTGAGGCTTCTGCAGTTGTCATTACCCTGATTACTTTTGGAAAATATTTGGAAGCAGTGGCAAAGGGCAGGACTTCTGAAGCTATTAAAAAGCTCATGGGCCTTGCCCCTAAAACGGCAAAAGTAATTAGGGATGGCGTAGAAAAGGATATTCCCATTGAAGAGGTGGAAGTGGGCGATATAGTGGTGGTGCGCCCCGGTGAAAAGATACCTGTAGACGGAACAATTATCGAGGGCTATTCTTCTGTAGATGAGTCTATGCTCACTGGTGAAAGTATACCTGTTGAGAAAAAAGTAGGAGATGAAGTAGTTGGCGCTACCATAAATAAGACAGGGTCTTTTAAATTTAGGGCTACCAAAGTCGGCAAGGACACAGTCCTTTCGCAAATAATCAAAATGGTGGAAGAGGCTCAAGGTTCCAAAGCACCTATTCAAAAGTTGGCAGACCAAATATCCGGCGTTTTTGTTCCTGCTGTGATAATTATAGCTGCTATAACCTTTGCCGTATGGAACTTTGTATTCCACGACTTTATGGCAGGATTAATAAATGCCGTATCAGTGTTGGTCATAGCATGCCCCTGTGCCCTGGGACTGGCTACCCCTACTTCAGTTATGGTAGGCACCGGCAAAGGTGCGGAGTACGGTGTCTTGATTAAAGGAGGAGAGCACCTGGAAAGGGCCCATAAAATTAAAGCCATAGTTCTGGACAAAACCGGCACAATTACAAAGGGAGAGCCTGAAGTAACTGATGTAATTTCTGAAGGAGACTTAACTCCTGAAGAAATCTTAATGTATGCGGCAGCGGCAGAGAAAAATTCTGAACATCCCTTAGGTGAAGCCATAGTAAATAAGGCTAAAGAAAGAGACATGAATATTGAAGATGTGGAAGACTTTGAGGCAATACCCGGCCACGGTATTTATGCCAAAATCCAGGGGAAAGACCTTTATCTTGGCAACAGGCGTTTGATGAAATCTAAAAATAT
>JAMNZY010000169.1 GCA_023622055.1 Bacillota bacterium | reverse complement strand
ATCTTTTATTTCCTATTATTTTTTATTTAATAGTTTACCGCTTTCCATAAGACTTTGAAGGCCCTTCATTATTCCAAGCTTCACATGGGCAAAATTTAGGCCACCTTGTATGTATACTGCATAGGGTTCTCTCAGTGGTCCATCGGCACTTAGTTCAATGGAAGAACCTTGTATAAAGCTTCCTCCAGCCATAATTACTTTACAATCATAGCCTGGCATAGCCGACGGCTCAGGTTGAACGTGAGCATCCACAGGGCCTGCTGCCTGTATCCCTTTGCAAAAGCTAATTAAAGCGTCTTTATCTCCCAAAACTGCGGCTGTTACAATATCACTTCGCTTTTCATTAAACTTTGGACTTACTTCAAAGCCGAATTTTTCCATCATTCGCGAAGTGTAGACAGCACCTTTTAAAGCTTCCCCTACTACCTTTGGGGAGTAAAATAGGCCTTGGGCTGTTAAACGATTTGAAAACATTGAGGGACCGCAGCTTTTATCAAGTCCTGGTGCTGTAAGTCTATAAGCGCATTGCTTAACTAGCTCTCTTTTTCCCACCACATATCCTCCTGCAAGGGCTATTCCACCACCTGGATTTTTTATAAGAGAGCCAGCACATAAATCTGCCCCTACTTCTATAGGTTCTCTTACCTCAACAAACTCTCCGTAACAATTATCTACAAAGCATATTATGTCATGTTTGATGCTCTTTATAAATCTTATAAGCTCCTCTATTTCGTCAATACTTATGGCGGGTCTTAAACTATAACCCCTTGAGCGTTGGATTAAGACCATTCGTGTTTTTTCATTTATTTTTTCTTTGATTGCATTAAAGTCGGGTTTATGGTTTTTTAAGCTGGCTTCTTTATATTTTATGCCAAAGTCTTTTAATGAACCGCAATTATCTCCTGATATTACACCTAGTAAGGTATCATAGGGTGTGCCTGTAGCACTTAAAAGCTCATCACCAGGTCTTAAAACTCCAAAGAGGCATAGGGTTATGGCATGGGTGCCAGATACTATTTGAGGGCGCACCAAGGCATCTTCCGCCTTAAAAACTTCCGCATATATTTCCTCTATTGTCTCTCTTCCTGTATCATTGTAACCATATCCTGTTGAGTCATAAAGGTGATATTCGCTTAAATACGCCCTTTTCATTGCCGCTAAAACTTTCAATTGATTGTATTCGGCAATCTGTTCAATATCTCTTAAAATAGGGGCAATTTCTTCTGATACAGCTTCTGATATCTTTAAAATTTCTGGACTAATGCCAAAATCTTTTAAAGCAATATTATTGATATTATAGTAAAAATCAGTTTCCATTTATTTTCCTCTTTCCACCTACTAATCTCGATTATGTATCTTATCACAATTTTTATTTGTGTTCAACTGCTGACTGCACAGTGGGCAGATAGAGGTTTCATTTAATTGCCTTCTCCAATCTAGTGGCAATATACTCATACCCTCTGTTATTCCCTCTTTTTTTCCCACTCTCCTACCTATTGCATATCCTAATAAAAAAACTGCAATTTCCAGCACTGCCAAAAGCAGTATTTTATCAAAAACCATATCCCCCTCCCCTTTTATGCCCCGTGTTCTGATTGCTTTTCATTGCCTAACAACAGCTTTATTATGTAAACAATTATATGCATTGCTATTATGGATGATATTGCTTTAATATAGTCAAAATAAACCGTCAAAAGAAAAAAAATAATTGCCAAGAGTAAACATTCGACTTTCCCTAATAAAAAAGCAAAATTTTTTTTGCTAATTTTGTCATTTTCATAATCCAAAAAGTCATCCCATAGCTGGATAGTTACTATTATAAACAAAGATGATAGCATTTCATATTTAAAAAGAAAAATTCCAAAAAAAACAACCAGAAGACTTTCTTGAAAACCATATAACCCTGACGGCATTTTAGCTGATTGTACCCCAGCCATTCCCACTGCAAAGCTAGAAAAAAACAAACTTAAAGCAGTAGGAAAGTCCAATATAATTGCCAGTGATAATAATAACAATCCATAAGGTAGGCCGCCGTATTCAAGGGCAATATAAAGGTTTGACTCTTTTTTAAGGACATCAATATCCTGATCTATATAATCATCCATAATTTTTATTACAAGGCCTGTGAGAAAAATACACAAAATTTTTCTCAATAAATAAACCTTAGATATTTCGTGCAACAAAGGTTTTCACCTCTTTAAAACCCCTTTTGTAAAGAGCTGAAATTGGAATTATCATATGGCCAGAAAATTCTTCTTTTATCTTTCTATAGCCCTCTTCTGCCCCTGGAAGGTCCATTTTATTTGCCAATATGGCATAACCCCTTTTTATTTGAGCAAATTGAGCAATCTGATAGTCTACTTCCCCCAGTGAGCTGGGCAAATCTTGTTTTTTAGCAGCATAGGCATCGATCATATGAAGAATAATATCAGAATCACGTATTATTGTAAGGGTTTGAGAAATTGCTTTCCGCACTTCTATGTCTGGATGAATGCCATCAATAAAACCAGCAGTATCTATAAGTTTTATCTTCTTCTTTCCTTTCCCAATGGGAATATTAAGCGTAATAGCCTGTATACAAAGTGTCTTGTGAGGCTTTTCATCTACAAGGCTTGAAATAGCGGTTTTAGACGATATGGTTTTGGATTTTTCAGAACCTTCTTTGTATGTATAGTTTATAACCAATGATTTTACCCCTAAATACTCGGCAAAATTTATTAAAAACAGTGTCTTGCCTACATTTGTCTTTCCTATAATAGTGCATTGTTTCATTTATCATTTTACACCTCCGAAATATCCTCTGGTTTGATTTGGAGCAGATCTTCTCTGGATATTACTTTTTGTTTTACTAGGCGTAAGGCCTGTCGTCTCAAAGCTTTTTCTATTATATTTCGGACAAGTCTTGCATTACCCAATTTATCATAATTTATATCATTTTGGCTGTTGTATAAAAGTCTCTCAAGCTTAATTAGTGCCTCTGGGCTAAATTCATATTGTCTTTTTTTTACCATCATTTTAGCTATTTGCATCAACTCATCTACACTGTAGTCGTTAAACTCGATTTGTATGGGAAATCGTGACCTAAGGCCAGGATTTATTTGCAAAAACCGCTCCATTTCATCTTTATACCCCGCTAAAATCACAATAAGGTTGTCTTTATAATCTTCCATGGCTTTTACTAGAGTATCTATGGCTTCTTTGCCAAAATCCTTTTCTCCCCCTCTGCCTAATGAATATGCTTCATCTATGAACAATATCCCTCCAAGGGCTTTCTTAATTTGATCCCTGGTCTTTTGGGCAGTATGTCCAATGTATTCTCCTACTAAATCTGCCCGTTCCACTTCCACAGTATGGCCTTTTTGTAGAATGCCCATATGTTTAAACATCTTGCCAAGCAGTCTTGCCACTGTTGTCTTACCTGTCCCCGGATTTCCTTTAAAGATCATGTGTAGAACTTGAGGTTCTGTTAAAAGCTTTGCTTCCCGTCTTTTTTTCTGTATTTGGGCAAAAGCCTGAATTTCTTTTACCAAGTATTTCACTTTTGAAAGGCCGATTAACTGATCTAACTCCTTCATTACATCTTCTAAACTTTCTTCCTCATTAACTGTACTAAATGGTATTTTATAACGTTCTAATTGGCTAAACATAGTTAAAGCTTCCCCAGGTGTAATTTCTCCTTCAATTAGCATGTTGTGTATCTGGCTGGGATTATCTATTGTATGCTTTACTTTATTGATCATAAAATCACCTCGGAAATAGCATATCAATTTATCTTATGCACAGTCACAGCTATAGGTTACAAAAAGGTGGCGTTTTTCTCATAAAAAAAAAGAGCTGCTGCAAGACGAACTTTTTGTCCGTATGCAGCAGCCCTTTTTGTATGGGATAATCTATCCTTCATCAGACTTTCTTTGCTCTGATGCACTCTGATTCAAATTCACCGCTTTAAAAGGTGTAACTGTGGAAACTGCATGCTTATACACCAGTTGTTGTTTGCCATCAGAATCAAGAACGATGGTAAAATTATCAAAACCTCTTATTAGGCCTTTTAATTGAAAACCGTTAATGAGATAAATTGTTACAGGTATGTTCTCTTTTCTTACCTGATTTAAAAAACTGTCTTGTAAATTTATTTGTGCTTTTGTCATTATGGGTCCCCCTCATATTATTTGTTTTATTTAATATTCTAGGTTTTTTTTTAATTTCCCTTCAATGTCACTAACAATCTTAGATATTATTTTATCTTTACCCTCTCTTGAAACATCCAGCCAAACAATATTATTATCTCGTAAAAACCAGGTATATTGGCGCTTTGCATAATGCCTCGTGTCTCTGGCAATTAAGTGGATAGCTTCCTTGAGAGTTGTCCTGCCGTAAAGATAATCAACTATCTGACGATAACCTAGGCCTCTCATTGAATTTAAATTTGGGCTGTACCCCATGTTTAAAAGATTTTGAACTTCTTCTACCAGGCCCATATCTATCATTTTTATTACCCTTTCGTCAATACGCTGGTATAATTCGTCTCTAGGCCTTGTTAAACCATACATTAACAAATCATATGGACTTTTCTGTTTTTTTGTCTTTTCTTCATAATAGGAAAAAGGTTTGCCTGTTTTTGCACACACCTCTATAGCTCTGATTACTCTGCGCAAATTGTTGGGATGTATTTTTTCTGCCGCAACAGGATCAAGTTTTTGAAGTTTTTTATGTAAGTATTCGTTACCATATTGCCTAGCCTGCTTTTCCAAATGCCGTCTAAATGAATCATCCCTTTTGACTTGTGAGAAAGTGTAATTATAGCATACCGAATTTATATAAAATCCTGTACCCCCGGTTAGCAGTGGAATCTTTTTTCGCTTATAGATATCATCGATACATTCCTTTGCTTTCACTTGAAAGTCTGCAGCGCTAAATTCTTCATCTGGATATATAATATCTATCATGTGGTGTACAATTCCCTGTTGTTCTGCAATAGAAGGTTTAGCTGTTCCAATATCCATATAGCGATATATTTGCATAGAATCAGCAGATATAATTTCTGCATCGATTTTTTTTGCAACTTCTATAGCAATTTCGGTTTTTCCCACTGCAGTAGGCCCTACTATTACAACTAATAATTTTTTTTCCATCTTACTTTAAATCCTTTTAAACTTTTTTTCCAGTTCCGTTAAAGTCATGGAAATAATAGTAGGTCTTCCATGGGGGCATGTATAGGGGCCTTGAATTTCGGCAAGTTGCTTAATTAATTCGTTCATTTCCATTTGAGACAATGCATCACCCGCCCTAATTGCAGAATGACATGCCATTGACATTATAAACCTATCTTTTTCAGGGAATTGGTCATATTGATTAATTTGGTCTAGAGCATCCCGCAGTGCTGTAGGATCTACAGGTTTGTTAAAGATATAGGGAACTGCTCTCACAAGAATGGAATCAGTTCCAAAAACCGAAAAATCAAAACCAAGTTTTAAAATATCTTCTTTATAATATTCTATCAACATCATCTCCTGGGCAGAAAAATTTAAAACTTGGGGTGCAACTAGATTCTGAGATTGTGGTGGTTTCGTAAATCGATTCGAATAAAGTTCATATAATATTCGCTCATGGGCAGCATGCTGGTCTATTAAATAAAACTCATCATTGCCCTCAACTACAATATATGTATTAAAAAGTTGACCTAAAATCCTATTGTATTCAAACTTTTTAAAAAAAGGCTCCTGCGTAGATGAGGGCATCGTTTCATGGCTTTCTTCAATATTTACTTTATTTTTTATAACAGGAGATTCTTTAATAAGCTCTGTGTAGCTAATTTCCCCGTTGTCATATATTTTACTATAATTATTGGAATTATATACATCCTTTGTTATTATTTCACTGTTTAACTCTAGCTGTGACAATTGTGTAGTGTTCTTAACTTCACTTTTAAAGTTCGAATTGTCAAATGTTTCTTTGGGTATGAGCACATGCTTTCTTAGACTTTCATTTACCCCTTGAAAAAGTGCTTGATGTACTTGGCTTTGGTTTTGCTTGGCTTTGGTTTTGAAATTTGATTTCCATTTTTGTAGGGTGGACATTTACATCTACTTTAGAACTGTCAACTTCTATAAAAATAATAGCTATAGGGAAACGTTTGATGGGCAGCATAGTTTTATATGCTCTTTCCAGGCAAGATGAAAGACTAGAATCTTTGATAAAGCGTCCGTTGACAAAATAGGTTTGACCAGAACGATTGCCCCGGTTAAAACTGGGAGTAGAAATAAACCCCCATATTTTTCCACCATCAAAGTATTTTTCAAACTGTATAGCCTCTCTAGCCAATTTCACTCCATATATTTTTGCAATGACTTCTCTATAATCACCATTTCCGCTAGAGTAA
>JAMNZY010000009.1 GCA_023622055.1 Bacillota bacterium | reverse complement strand
ACATTCCTCACCCATTCCTCTTTTTACTCCTTTTTACTAAACTTTCACCAAATTATTTGATATCATTCATTTTAATTACTTGCGGTGTAAGACCGCTCCCGCATAAACAAACTAAATTGATTCTATCCATTTAATAACTGGCGGTCAAAGACCGCCATTACAGAAAAATTGCGGCATTAGGAACACCCATGCAAGATGTGAGCTAACACTGACATCCTTACTCTCTAGCCTTCAAAACCTCAACTAAACTCAAGCTGTTGATTTTTCTTGCTGCGGCTCTTTGGGCTATCCACACTGATAAACTCGTTACCAAAAAAGCCAGCAGCAAGGCTACTAAAGTAATGCGCTCTGGAATTGTGTACATATCAGTGCTCATAGCTGAAGAAATCCCTGCCATTAATAATCTTGCCAAGGGCACACCCAGTATCATGGCAGGCACTGCCAGACACCACTGTTCAAAAGTAATTACCGACAGCACTTCCTGAGGGGTCATGCCCAGAACCATCATGGAAGCCAGTTCCCGGCTTCTCTCTGATAATGTAATAATAGATGAACTGTAGATTATAGCAAAACCTATTACCACACTTATCATTGCATATGAATAAACCATACTGCCGTATGAGGCCATCATTTCCTTGAACTTGTTAAGCCGCTGGCTTCTCTCATCAATAGAACTAATGGAATCTGTGTGCATATATTTTTCTCTAAAGGAAGGAATATTATCTTTATTAATATTTAGCATACAGGAAGTTATGAGGCCTTTTTGCCGTAGGAAATCTTGAAGGGCACCAATTTCCATATATGCATTTGTGCCTGAGTACTGGGGAATAACTCCCACCACCTGCAAAACCCCATCTTTGCCATCTGCTTTGATGGGAGTTTCCACAGTGAGCGTTGTGCCCGGCTTTGCATCAAGTAGCTCAGCCAGCCGCTCAGAGAGCAATAGCCCGTTTTTGGGTGGTGCTACCTTGTTATATTCAGAGTCTAATATATTATAAAGGCTGCCTTTTTCAGGAAGGCCAAGTATGACTACATCTTTTTCCCGCCACTTGTTTTTTAATGTGACAGGGATTTCTGCCACAGGCTCTACACTACTTACTCCGGGGAAAGCAGAAAGTTCTCTTACTACACTTTTTTCAGCCATAGGCCTTGCAAAGCTTACCTTTACATCATATACCTCTACCTTTTCATATTGGTCGTACATCATCTTTTGTATCATATCGTTCATGGACCAGGTAAAACTAGATATTGCAAAACAAACCATTATGCCAAGGAATATAAAAAAGCTGCGCCCTTTATTTCGAGACATGTTTCGAACAGCCATCATCTGCTGCACGGAAAGTTTTTCCCATATTATGCCTATTTTCTCAAGGAAAACTTGCTTGCCCTCAACTGGTGCAGGAGGTCTCATGGCTTCAGCAGGCTGCAGGTCTAAAGCTTTTCTGCTGCCCTGAAAACCTGCCAACAGGGAAAAGGAAATGGCCAAAATTACACCTGAAATTGCAAGAAGTGGCGAAAATCTTCCTTCAAGGCCTGGTAAGTTGAAAAATACCTGAAATATTGATGTTAACGGATATGAAAGGGCTCCTCCAGATATTACCCCAAGTATCCCGCCTACAAGGCCAATAATTAGGGCATATGACATGTAGTGCATCAGAATTTCTCTAGAGGTATAGCCTTCGGCTTTTAAAATTCCTATCTGGCCCCGCTGCTGTTCTATGAGTCTTTTTAGAGTGATATACAAGATTACAGCAGCAATGGAAAGAAACATAACGGGCATGGCCTTTGACATGGAGACAAGGCCTTTCAACTCCTCGCTTAAAAGCAGATGGCTTGTTTGCTCATCTCGGGAAATTAAACTTTTAAGGCCATAAGGCTTTAACTTTATTTCCAGCTCAGCTTTAACCTTTTCAAAGCCGGCACCGGGATCTAGAGTAAAAACTATGTCATTATAAGCCTTTTCATTTGGAAAGAGCTTTTCCATGGTCTTCATATTGACAAAAGCGATGCCGAAAGTTTCAGGAGAAGGAAACATATCTGCTTCAGTGCGAAGAGCGTACACAAACTCCGGACTGCTGGCAACTCCTACTATAGAAAGCACATGCTTCTTACCTGATGCTATTACCTCTATTTCATCATTTAAACTATAATCGTTGGCTTGAAAAAATTTATTGTCTACCCAGATACTCAAAACATTGTCTTCAAGGGGAGAGCCAGCTTTAAGAAGGGGCTCATTTATTGGATTTTGAATGCCAGGCTCCACTGATATCAGGCGCAAATATATATTTTCTCTGCTTTCCGGAGCATATACCAACACTTCTTTTACAAGGCGACCCTGAACTTCTTTAATCCCTTCTATATCTTCCAGTCTTTTTATCACATCTTTTGGTATGGCTTGCACATGGGCAAATCCATCGGCAAAATTTTGGCTTTCATAAAAACTTTCCTGGGAAGTTTGCAGTGTCTCCACCATGGTGGAAAAGGCGGTAAATATCAAGAGGCCCAAAGTTATGATAACCATGCAGGCCAGATAAGCTCCCTTGTTTTCTAGAATATCCCTTATCATTTTTCGAAAAAGCATTACCAGGTCACCTTCTCCGGTGGCAGAGGACTATGGTTTTTTTCTATCTTCACCAGCCTGCCGTCTTTTAAATAAAATATCCGATGGGCCATTTGAGCTATGGCAGTGTTGTGGGTGATAATGATGACAGTTTTTGAATACATATCGCAAAAATTTTTAAGCAAACTTAAAACTTGAATGCTGGTGCTAAAGTCTAAAGCTCCAGTTGGCTCGTCACATAAGAGCATTTGAGGATTTTTCGCAAGGGCCCTCGCCAGGGCAACCCGCTGCTGTTCTCCACCTGAAAGCTGGGATGGAAAATGGTCAGCTCTATCTGCAAGGCCCACCTGCTCAAGCATCTTTTCTGCAGAAAGAGGGTTTTGGGCTATCTGTACTGAAAGATTGATATTTTCTAAGGCTGTGAGATTAGGCATTAAATTATAAAACTGAAAGACAAAACCAACTTCATTTCTGCGGTAAAATGTCAGCTGTCTTGGGTCAGCTTCATGTAACGGCTTTCCTTTATAGTAAAGTCTGCCGCCGGTGGGTTTATCCATTCCACCAATTATGTTAAGCAAGGTGCTTTTGCCGGAACCGCTGGGCCCAAGAACAACAATCAGCTCTCCTTCCATTATTTCAAAACTTGCCTCTTTTAAAGCTCTAACTTTAACTTCACCCATCACATATGTCTTACTTAAATCTTCAGCTACTATTATGGGTTCCAACCATAGCTCCCCCCTCCAATACATCCTATTATTTATATTTATGAAATATTTTCACTGTTATATTTCATAATATCAAAATTACCAGCTCTAGACAATGAGTTTTGAAATATTTTTATTGATATATTTCATTATTTTTAGTATCATAAGTACGAGGTGCATACAATGAACGGCTTTGAGCGCAGGAGACAACGTAAAAAAAAGGATATTTGCAAAGCTGCCTTTGAGCTCTTTTGTGCCCATGGAGTGCAGAAAACCTGCATTGCCCAAATAGCGAAAAAGGCCAATGTATCGCAGGTTACCATATACAATTATTTCGGCAGTAAAGAAAACCTGGTAAAAGAGTCAATTAAAGACTTTCTGGAGGAAAAGTACAGACAATATGAAGGCTTGCTGGAAGAAGAACTGACTTTCCTAGAGATTATAGAGAAAATTGTATTTGATAAAAGCGAATCTGTGAGAATGATGAATTACGAATTTATACAAACAATACTCTTAGAATACCAAGATATGAAGCAATTTATTGACGATTATTATAAGAATAAAGCTATACCTTTGATGATACGCATTATTGATAAAGGCCGCAGAGAAGGCTATATAAATAAAGATATCTCCAATGAAGCCTTTTTGTTTTATATTACTATCTTCAAAGAAGCCATAAAGCAGCATGAACTAATTTCAAGTCTGTCAAAATCTGCGATGCAAGAAATAGCCTCTTTGTTTTTTTACGGCCTTATGGGTGAAAAACCCCCTAATTTGTCTTAACCAGTACTGATTTTATAGCATTGCAATTAAAAAATCCCTTAAAGCTATAAAGCTTTAAGGGATTTTTATTAACCACACTTGGAGTAGCCACAGCTGCGGCATACTACACAACCGCCATCGTGTTCAAGGGTATGACCACATTCAGGACATGCACCATCTTTTACATATTCTTTATTTGTATTTAAACTAGTTTCATCCTTTGATATGGCCATTTCGTCAGCATCTCCATACCGTTTAATGTAGGCGTGGTTTGACTCATGGTTGCTGCCGTTTCCATTTACCAGCCCTATACTGCGTTCAATGGCTCGCCCTATGGCATCGGGACAAGATAGCACTTTTATTTCTTTGTTGTTTGCCATCTGACGCAGAGTAGAGTGACAGCGTATTCCCTTTAACTGCTCAACTATTGCCCTAACGTCAATTCCAGAGCGAAGGGCCATAGAAATCAAGCGGCTGGTGGCTTCTGACTGGGAAGGACAACCTCCTGCTCGGCCAAGGTTTGTAAACACTTCACAGATACCTTGTTCATCAGAATTTACAGTGATGTACAGATTTCCACAGCCAATTTTTACTTTTTCAGTATTGCCATAGGTCACACTGGGTCTTGGCCTTGGCTTTATTTCACTTCCCGGAATCATGTTGGCTATTTGGCAATCTTCACAGGGGGGAGGCAGTTTTTGGTCTTTTGCTTTATCTTTTGTGCCTTTGTTTAACACTTGTTCTTCTCTGCTGCCATCCCGGTAAATTGTCACACCTTTGCAGCCAAGCTTATATGCCATCAGATAAACATCTCTTACATCTTCCCTGGTAGCGCTGTTGGGGAAGTTTACCGTCTTTGATACGGCATTGTCGGTATACTTTTGAAAAGCCGCCTGTATCTTTATATGCCATTCAGGAGAAATGTCATGGGCTGTAACAAAAACCTTTTTCAGTTTTTCAGGCAAGCCTGCTATTTCCTGAACTGAACCTTTTTCTATGACCTCCTGCATCAACTCATCTGTGTAAAGGCCTAAATCCACTAATGCCTTTTTAAACAGTGGATGCACTTCTACCAAGCGCTCATTGTCCATTACATGCCGCTCAAAAGCCAAAGCAAATATGGGCTCTATGCCGCTGGAAGCCCCTGCTATAATGCTTATGGTTCCCGTCGGCGCAATTGTGGTTGTAGTGGCATTTCTAAGGCGCATTCCTTTATCCTTGTAAATGCTCTTTTCCCAATTGGGGAAAACTCCTCGCTCTTTTGCCAGTTCTTCAGAGGCCTTTTTTGACTCTTTATCGATAAAGCCCATCACTTCTTCGGCAATTTTCACAGCTTCCTCAGAATTATAGGGAATGCCAAGCTGTATCAACATATCCGCAAAGCCCATAACGCCTAGGCCAATTTTCCGGTTGGACAAAGTCATTTCTTCTATTTCCTTTAAAGGATATTTATTTACGTCGATGACATCATCTAAAAACCTTACAGCTGCATGTACCGTTTCTTTTAGGCTCTCATAATCGATTTGGCTCTTATCTCCAGATTTTTTGACGAATTTGGCAAGGTTTATAGAACCCAAGTTGCAGCTTTCGAAAGGCAGCAGCGGCTGTTCTCCACATTGGTGAACGACTATTCCATTGCATATCATGGAGTGGGTCACTGGCTCTGTTAAATCATAAACAGTTTCTTTCCCCACATATTCTACTAACTCAACTTCATCATAGAATTTTTCTGTATAGAACCTGTCGAAAACTATATTATCAAGAGTCTGATCTTTATTTGACTGCAAAAATCCTATTCTTTGCCTAAATCTTTCCCTACTAGCTCCAAAAATACCCAGCTCGTACAGTACTCCATCGGTACCGTCAAATCTTTCCTCTCTCTCCTGAGGCTTTAGGGACCTGTCCATAATCACACTTTTTATGCCGAAGTTTAACAACAGTATCTGAACCTGAGTTAACAGCTTCTTGCTCTTTGAAGTCAGGGCAATCCACTCACTATTAGGTTTAGAATTAGTCCTTACAGTGCCATCAGCAGTAAACAGCCCTTGTAAAAAGCCTTGCACAGCAAAATAGGGTGCCTTAAACAGGGTTTCTGGAACTTCTTTATCCTGTGCGCT
>JAMNZY010000054.1 GCA_023622055.1 Bacillota bacterium | reverse complement strand
AAACTGAATGATAAAGCCAGGCATTAAGCCGGGTTGGTGGCTTTATCAATATGACTACTCCCCTTTAATGTCTTCGTCTAAAAATATACAGTAAAATCTTCATAAAGTCAACACCAAAATATTTGACTAGTTTTAGTTGCAGGGGTAAACTATTATTTGATAGAAATACAGTAAAGGAAGATGTGTTATGCTTTTTGTCATATTATTTGCGGCAGCTTTCCTATTGCTAGGTTATTATCTTGGTCAAATGAAAATAACGGAGAGGAACAAAACTAGCTATTTGGCAAGAGCTGCAGTGATAGCAGCTATTTACGCACTAATTACATACTTGTTTAAACCTATAAGTTACGGTATGATTCAAGTAAGAGTATCTGAAGCTTTAACATTGCTGCCTCTTGTTGAATCTTCAGCTATTCCAGGTCTTTTCATCGGCTGTTTAATAGCAAATATATTGGGGGGAATGGGCCCCTGGGACATTTATTTTGGCAGCATTATTACCCTTGTAGCTGCATGCATAACTGCCAGAATGCCAGGCCCTGTGTTGGGGTCACTGCCACCAATTATTTTAAATGCATTGGGAGTAGCTTACTATTTGTCTATTATCTATGACGTTCCTTATTTATTAACAGCTTTGTACATAGGTTTAGGTCAGATCATATCTGTAGCAGGTTTAGGAATTCCGCTTTTTTATCTTATACAGAGGACAAGCCTAAAAAATTTTTTCAGAAAAGAATAACAAAAGGGGTGCGGCCTTTTGAACATCAAATATCTCCACCACCGCTTAATTGAAAGCAGTGCCATAAAATACCTAAGAGATGGGAAGAAAATTGTATCTATAGTTATTATTTTATTGACAATTGTATCTGGTATAACCTTACTCTGGTTTAACAGTATGTTTTATCCCAAAAACGCTGCCAGTAAAGATATTATTGAATTTGAAGTTACAAGGGGCAGTACTGCAAATGAACTGGCTGCTAAAATGCAAGACCTGGGCATAATAAAAAATCAATATGTTTTTAGATTGATCGCAAAGTTTAAGGGTAAAGATGATAAAATAAAAACTGGCAAGTATCACTTAAGTCCGTCTATGTCACCGGAAGAAATCCTGGACAAGCTAGTCAAGGGAGAGAGTATTAATGAGGATATAAAAGTTACAATACCTGAAGGCAGCACACTAAAGACTATTGCAGCAATATTTAGTGAAAAAGGCCTGATATCGGAAGAGGATTTCTTTAGTTCCATGCAGATTGACAAATTTAAAGAAAAATATTCTTTTTTAAAAGACTTTCCTCCAAACGCCACCTTAGAAGGGTTTCTATTTCCCGATACATACTTTTTGCCTCCTGGCAAAAATCCAGAGTTTTACATAGATATATTGTTAAAGCGCTTTGAAGATATTTACTTTAAGCAAGTTGATAGTGCTGTAAAACAAAACAAAATTGAGCTTAGCCTTTATCAAGTTGTGACGTTGGCTTCCATAGTTGAGGCTGAGGCTAAAGTAGATAGCGAAAGACCCATAATATCAGCAGTTTTTCACAACAGACTGAAAAAGGGAATGCCGCTGCAATCTTGTGCAACTGTGGCTTATGCCTTAGGTGAACATAAGGAAGAACTATCTTTAGATGATCTTGAAGTTGACTCTCCATACAATACTTATAAAGTCAACCATTTGCCACCTGGACCTATTGGGGCACCGGGTTTGTCATCTATGCTGGCCGTGGCAAATCCTGCAGAGGTTGATTATCTATATTTCGTAGCAAAAGGGGACGGCACCCACATTTTTAGCAAAACTTATTCAGAACATCGTAAAGCTCAATCTATTATTGAGAGCAAAAAATAGCTTATAGGTATAAAAATCCATCTAAGGGACATTATACTCATGGGTGAATTCAGTTGAAAAATGAAAAGCGCTTATATGTTTTGTTATTTTCTATTATTGCTGTGAGTGTAATGTTAATACTTAGACTTTTTTATATTCAAATTGCAAAAGGGGACTTTTTTGCTCAAGGTGCTTTTTTACAAAAAACTGGCGATATTGTAGAAAAAGTCAGAGGAGGCATATATGACAGAGAGGGAGAATCTTTAACAGGCAACTATACTGTCAGCTTTGCCGTTATTTCACCTAATTGGTTGTCACCCCATGAAAAACAACTCTTAGTTGAAAACAGTATTATAGATTCAATAGACGATAATAAAATAAAAAACATCCCGGTGACACCTGAAAACTCCGAAGTTTTATATAACTTAAAAAGCAAAACTCCTGGTTTAGTTATATATGAAAAAAATATTAGATACGGCCCTGAAGCTTTAGCTACACATGTAGTGGGGTTTCAAGGCCAGACTGGAATTGAAAAAGCTTTTAACAGTTTTCTTGAAAGTGATGAAAAACATTATTACGTATTAAAAGATGGTTTAGGTCAACCTATTGCTGGCCTTTCTCAAAATAAACATGAAGCAGTACCTTGGGGTGTAAAGTTAACAATTGATAAAGATGTTCAGCAAATTGTTGAAGATATTATGGATGAAAGAATTAAATCAGGTGCAGTAGTTGTAATTAATGCAAAGTCAGGAGAAGTTTTGGCTATGGCCAGTAGGCCAAATTATAAACAGTTTAAATTAGAAGAATACTTGGATGGAGAAAACGCTCCATTAATAAACCGGGCTGTTGAAAGCTATACACCTGGTTCAATATTTAAAATAGTCATTTTGTCTGCTGCCCTAGAAGAAAGATTGGCAGATCTAAATGAAGAGTTTTATTGCAACGGCTATGAGCAAGTAGGCGGAAATATCTTTAAATGCTATAGTTACGAAAATGGTGGTCATGGAAAATTAACGTTGAAAGATGCCTTGGCGTATTCCTGCAATTCTGTTTTTATTCAATTAGGCATGAGATTGGGAAAAGACAAGATTTTAGATTATGCAAGGCTATTTGACTTAGGTGAAAAAACCGCCATAGGTCTGCCGGAAGAAAAGGCGGGCAATATACCTGAAAATGATGAAGTCTTTTATCAAGACATAGGCAATATTTCAATAGGTCAAGGCCCTATTGGAATAACACCTATTCAGGCAGCTCAAGTACTTTTAACTATAGTCAATGACGGTATGCTAAAAAAGCCGGTGCTTATAAAAGAAATAAGAGATAGCATGGGGAATACTCATGGGAACTTGATTTCCCAGCCTGAAAATAAAAAAATTTTGTCAACGGAAACTGCTAAAAAAGTAAGAGAAGCATTAGAGGCAGCAACTAAATACGGCACTGGTACCACAGCAAATCCTGACAACAATCAAAGAATAGGCGGCAAGACTGGCACTGCAGAAATTGTAAACGATATCTCCCATGCTTGGTTTGTTGGCTATTATCCTGCAGAAAAACCTGAACTTGTTATCTCTGTGCTAGTAGAACATGGTGGTTCAGGTTCCACTAGTGCTGCGCCAGTTTTTAGGGATATAATTAATCAAATTTCTAATTCAATTAATTAAAATAAACATGCACATTTTGTCGACCAGAGTCATATATTATAGGTACCGCACAGGGGAGGTGCTAAATATGGCAAATGCCCTGTCAGTCCTAGTGACTCTGGGTATTTTATTTTTTAAGGAAATATTAACATGGCTAGCCTTCATAACAAACTCTACAACATTTCCTCAACCCCTTACTCCAGAAGAAGAGGAAAAGTATTTAATGTTATACAACCAAGGCAGCGAAGAAGCCAGAAACATTCTTATTGAACACAATTTAAGATTAGTTGCTCATATAGTCAAAAAGTTTGCCAGCACTGGCGAAGATATGGATGATTTAATATCTATTGGAACTATCGGCCTTATAAAGGCAATTTCAACATTTAATCAGAATAAAGGCAGCCGTCTTGCCACATATGCAGCCCGTTGCATAGAAAACGAAATACTTATGAATTTGCGATCCGCAAAAAAAATCAAGGCTGAAGTATCATTGCAAGATCCTATTGGCATCGATAAGGAAGGCAACGAGATATCCCTTATTGACGTATTAGGAACAGATACTGATGCAGTTGCAGACGAAATTACAAAAAAGTTTCAACAGGAAAAACTTTATGAAAAAATTAAAACATCATTAAAAAGCAGAGAAAGAAAAGTTATTGAGCTTCGCTATGGCCTTGTAAATGGAGTTACCAAAACTCAAAGAGAGATAGCTAAAATATTGGGAATATCTAGGTCTTATGTTTCTAGAATAGAAAAGAGAGCAATAAAAAAGCTGTGTAAAGAAATGCTGTCTGACAGTTGAAAATAGGGCGTTTTTTATATAATATATAATAAAAACTACAAAAGAGGCTTGCTATGCTGAAATTATTTTGTCCAGATTTATTTATACAAGACATCTATGAGTTAGATTTGAATCACATTAAGAAAAATTCCATAAAGGGAATTTTAGTGGATCTTGACAATACTTTGCTTCCGTGGGACTCAATGTATATTGAGGATAAACTAATAGACTGGACAAAGCGCTGTTTGAACGAAGGTTTTTCCCTTTGTATCATTTCTAACAATAGATATGATCGCATAAAATACTGTTCAGAACATTTGGGAATTCCTGCAGTATTTGGCTCCTTCAAACCCTGTAAATCTGCATTTAAAAAAGGAATGGATATATTAGGTACACAACCTAAGGAAACAGCCGTCCTTGGAGACCAAATTTTTACCGATATTTTTGGCGCAAAACGAATGGGCTTATACGCCATTTTAGTAAAACCCTTAAGCAGCCGGGAGCTTTACTGGACTAAGATAATGAGAGTACTGGAAAGACGGCTTTTAAAAATATTAGAGAGTAAAAAACTTATCTCACTAATATAGATAAGTTTATTTCGGGGGGATGCCCGGTGGAATTGTTGACAATAAACAAAGAAATGCCCCAGTGCTTAGTGTTTAATTTGCACAAACCTATTGTATTAATAAATGAGCTGAAAAAGATAGTAAAAGACTTAAAACAAAAAAATCCCAATTTAAACAACTATCGTCTGATGGATGTTGGTTTTGCCCCTAATAATAAAGAAATATCACAAATGAGACTGTATTTTGTAAAAAAAAGCCTATAAGGCTTTTTTTAATGTTTAAGACAAGAAGGATTTTGAAGGATTTTATAGAAAATTGTTGAATTGTAGTATATACAGATCAAGGGGTGAATTAAAGAACTTATGAAAGGCCTTGAAGAGTACTTGCTGCAAGAAAATTATCTGACGCAAAGTGACTTAAAAAAGGCTAAAGAAATACAACTAAAAACAGAAAAAAGATTAGACGAAATCATAATCGAAGAAGGTTTTATGACAGACAGTGAAATGGCAGAGGTTTTAGCTATTAATGCTGGCTTACCCCGGGTTAATTTAAACAAGTTATATATAAGTCCCGATGTTTTGCAGCTTGTGCCAGAGTATTTGGCCAGAAAACATACAGCTTTACCCGTGAAAAAAGATGGCGATACATTATTTTTAGCCTTAAGTGATCCTTTCAATATATTTGCCATTGATGATATCAAACTTGCAACAAATTACAATATACAAGTGGTTGTGGCTAGTAAAAAGGAGATTCAAGAGGCCATTGACATACATTATAAATTTCATGCAAATTCTGCAGCCAATATAATAAAAGATGGCAGTATAAAGGATTTTGACAATGATTTAGAAGCGGCGGAAAAAGCACCTATAATTAAACTTGTCAATACTATCATTCAACAAGCTGTCATAAAAAATGCCAGTGATATTCACATTGAACCACAAGAAAAAAATGTGCGCATTAGATACAGGCTAGATGGAGAACTTGTACAAATTATGCTAATCAACAAGGCTTTACTTCAACCTATTTTAACCCGCATAAAAATAATGTCAGGTTTAGATATTACAAAGAAAAAATTTTTTCAGGATGGGAGTTTCAAGTTAACCATTGGCAGCCATATTGTAGATTTTCGAGTGTCCACGATTCCCACTGTAAACGGTGAGAAAGCGGTACTCAGAATATTAAATCGTGATAAATTTCTGCTTAGTATTGAACAGCTGGGATTTAACGAAAATCAAATTAAGAGTATATATCAAATGTTGAATTTACCATATGGAATAATTTTAGTATGCGGCCCCACTGGCAGCGGCAAAACTACTACGCTTTATTCCATGCTGAACTTTCTCAACAAACCCAACAAAAATATTGTGACCCTTGAGGACCCTATTGAATTTGCCTTGCCAGGCATTAATCAAGTCCAAATAAACCCAAAGACTGGTATTACTTTTGCCGATGGTTTAAGAGCTATTTTAAGACAAGATCCCAACATAATTATGGTGGGAGAAATCAGGGATAAGGAAACCGCAAATATTGCTATTAGAGCAGCTCTCACTGGCCACTTGGTCCTTTCAACTCTACATACAAATAATGCATCTGGTGCCATTATTCGTCTGTTAGACATGGGGGTAGAATCATACCTTTTAGCTTCTTGTCTTGTAGGAATTATTTCTCAAAGACTAGTGCGAAAAATATGTAACAAATGCAAAGAAAAATATGCAGCATCAGAAAGTGAAAAAACATTCCTGAGATTTAAAGGTGAAGAACTTATACTTTATAAAGGCAAGGGGTGCAATTTGTGCAATTATACCGGTTATAATGGCCGCACAGTTATCGGTGAAATATTAAATGTCCATTCAGCACATCGTCAGTTAATTTCAAAACGAGCCTCATCACAAGAAATCGATAGAGTTTCCCGCAAGCTTGGTTATAAAAATCTCAAACAAAATGGTATAGAGCTTATAAAAAAAGGCATTACCACCACTGAAGAATTAATGGGGTTGATTTTCAAGTAAAATCCTTTTAAGGGCTGATGCGGATGGGACTTTATTACTACAAGGGTAAGAGTATCCATGGTGAAGAAATCAGCGGTCTGCTAAACACCGATAGTAAACATTCAGTGGCGAGAAGGATTAAACAACAAGGCTTTGTACCAGTTAAGATCAGAGAAGTAAAGACTAATAGTCCTTTGTATATCCTGATGTCTTTTTTTCAAAGAGCTGGTCTTACGGAAATGGCAGTTTTTTGTAGACAATTTGCAGCAATGACTGATGCAGGTGCAGACATTTTAGAAAGTTTAAACTTCATAGCAAAACAAACACAAAATAGGAAGCTGCGCCAAGCTCTTGTTGATGTTAACTGGCAGATAAAGTGTGGTCTTTCTTTGGCGGATGCCTTGAGAAATCATCCTTATGTATTTTCTGAAATGTTTGTTGCCATGGTTGAGGCAGGAGAGGCTTCAGGGAATTTGAGCGAGGTTTTTAATCTGCTTTCAGATTATTATTTTGACATTGCCAGGCGAAGGGAAAAGATAAAAAATGCCATGGTGTACCCTTGTATATTGGTTATTACGTCTTTAGTTGTTGTAAATTTTTTAACTATAAAGGTATTGCCAGTTTATGCAAATATATTTTCCTCCTTTGGGGCTAAGCTGCCAAAGACAACACAAATTCTCATGTGGATAAATTCTCACATTGGACAAATATTTGCTGTAAGCTGGCTTTTATTTTTAAAGTTATTGTTACTTATATTTTGGTGCAAAAAATCAGAGAATTTGTCATATCAGATAGATAAATTAAAGCTGTCATTTCCTCTTATTGGCCAATTTTTGAAAAGGGATATGTCTTACAAAGTAATACGAGTTTTATACATTTTAGTTTCAAGTGGGGTCCCTATTTTGGAAGCCATAGAATTAACTGCAAATAGTGTAAAAAACCGTGTCATGATAAGAAAACTACAAAAAATGAAATTAGGCCTAAATCAAGGGAAGAGCTTGGCTGAGGTCTTAGATCATGAAGTCTTTCCGTCAATTATGACAAAGCTCATAGCCACAGGAGAGGAATCGGGTGTTTTGGAAAAAACTTTGGGCAAGGTGGCTTCAATTTTTGAAGATGAAGTAGATATTTTGCAAGAGAGATTAATGGCCCTTGTTGAACCTGTAATTATAATAGTGCTTACTATTGTAATTGGCTTTATCGTAGTATCAACAGTGATGCCCATGTTTGAAATTTATAGGCTATTTTAATGGTGAGTACAAATGCATAAAAATTGCAATAGGTATCAAATAAAAGGCTTTACTTTAATTGAAGTAGTGTTAGTGATAGCGATACTTGGTTTATTATCCACTGTAGCTGTCCCCAATTTTAAAAATACTCTTGCCAAGTACAAGTTAGAAATGGCTGCCAAAGAACTTGCTCAAAATATACAGTTAGCACAGCAAAAAGCCATAACAAGAGGTAACATTTGTAAAATAGTCCTGGATCTACATAAAAAGGACAATTATATGGTGCTGTCAGGGGGCCGTGGCAAAATGATAAAATTACCACCAGGAGTGTATTTTGATTGGACAACCTATTATGATGTCAATAATACTATTGTGTTCAATCCAACAGGAGCTCCTAATCGGGGAGGCACTGTTGCCATTACAAATGGTAAAGACACCCTTTATGTGATTGTCTTATTGTCCACTGGTAGGGTAAGAATTGGGCATACCCCTCCATAATAAGACCAAAGGTCTTTGCTCTTATAAAGGCAGACGTTGGCCTTACAAAGGAGAAATGCCATGGATAAAAAAGGATTTGCCCTCATTGAAATCATTATGGCAGTAACTATTTTAGCTTTAATAGTAGTTCCTGTATGCACTCTATTATCTCAAAACTTATATTCCAACTTAAAAAGCAGAGAAATAATGATTGCAACAGCTTTAGCCCAAGAGAAAATTGAGGAATTAAAGGCTATTTCCTTTGAACAAGTCTGTTTAAAACTTGGTACTGATATAGAAAAGAATTTAAGATTTAATGATATGTATTTTGACAGAAGTGTACAAGTGCAACTTGAAAATGAAAATCTTATTAAAATAACAGTTGAGGTACAAGGGAAAAACGGAGGTTTGGTACATATTGCTACGTACCGTGGCAATTACTAAAAATCCACATGGCTTTACACTTATAGAATTAATTGTATCACTGGGCCTTTTAAGCATAATCTTAACTGCTGCTTTTACCATATTCAGCGCAGCAGAAAAGGCCTACAAGTGGGAAGATGATAGGATTTATGCCCAGCAAAATGTGAGACAAGCTTATATGTGGCTTTCCACTGCCATAAGACAGGCAAGAAATGTTGAGGTAGTATCAGAAAATGAAATTAAAATAACCACTGCTGATGGAGAACAAATAAGATTTTATTTTCAAAATGGAGTCCTATACAGGAGGAGAAAAACTGGCACAAATCCAGTTGCTGAATTGAGTTATTTAAAATTTACTCAAACTGAAGGCAAGCCTTGGGTAGATATATTACTGTCAATTAGTCTTCCAATGGAAGAAATGACTGTAAAGACTAAAGTAACTCCTTTTGGTTCCTGGATAAACTAAAAAGTGATGTTCCCGGTGATGCGAAAATGTTTTTTAAATCTTCATTTTTGGGAATAGACCTCAGAGCAGACTGGATTAAAATTGCTCATTTGGTAAAGAGAGGGAACAGAAGCATTATAAAAGGCCTTTATCAAATAGAAAATCCAATAGGAAAAACTGTTTTTAAAAACCAGCATGAACAAGAGATTATTAGAGAAACTTTAGCAAAAATTAGACAAAAGTTACCCTCCAATGGAGTGATAATGGGAGTTTCCAGCAATTACGCTGCTTTTAGGTATATAAATTTTCCATTATTGAGCAAAAAGGAGCTAAGAGAAGCCATATTTTGGGAGATGCAAGAATTTGATACTATCTTTAACGGTGAATACATAAGTGATTATGAAATACTAGAAAAACAAAGCAACACCTGTCGTGTTTTATTGGTAGCAGCTCCAAAGGAATTGATAATGTCCTATACTGAAATATTAACAGGTGCAGGATTTTACTTAAAGGCACTGGATGTGTATCCTCTTGCAAATGCTCGTGTGTTAAAGGCAAATAAATGTTCTGGTGTATCAGCCATTATTGATTTGGATGTGGCCCATAGTGAAATTACTATCGTAGAAAATGGTAGATTGATTTTAAACAGGAATCTTGATTTTCCTTCCAGCCTTTCATTGGACAAATTTCTACAGGAGATTTCTAGAATTTTTAATTTTTACTTTCTGCAAAGAAAAAGGCATCCAGTCGAAAAAATAATTCTGTTAGGAGGAAGTAGTAAATTAAAGGGTCTTTTTAGAAACTACTTTAATATCGATACCTTTTTAGAAAGAGAATTAGAATGTGAATTTTTAATTGAAAACCAAAAAAGTTCACAGAAGCCAATGGATTTCTTCAGCGCCATAGGTTTTAGTTTGCGAGGTTAGATTATGAGAAAATTAAATCTCCTTCCTAAGGAAATATTAATCAGTCAACAGAATAAGAGGTTAATCCTTGTTTGTGTTTTCATAGGTGGTGTTTTAGTAGTTTTATTAATATTTGCAGTTGTAGCCACTGATAATTCAATATTATTTCTAGAGAATGAGATTCTTAAAGCTCAAGATGACATTGCCAAAATCAAGTCTAAATTACAAGGAAAAAATGATGACCTAATAATACTAAGGGACTTTGAAAAAAGACGGTTTTTCTATAATGAAAGATTAAAAAATAAGACAAATTACTATACTGTCCTGGCTAATATCATTGATTTAGTTCCAGAGGAAATAAATATCTTCTATGTAGGCATAGAAGAATCAAATAAAATTAAAATCACAGGATTCACTCCCAGTCATATACATGTTGCACTGCTGATGAATGAATTTAAGACCATTGAGGGTATAGCAGACGTATCCCTGGGCTATACACGTTTGATGGATAGCAAATCAGCGGAAATACACAATTATGATTTTGAAATAATTATTGAACTGGCAAAAGAGAGGCAGCAATAAAAAATGAGAAAAGGCTTAAGTTGTTTTAAGGGATCCTTTACCAAGAGAGAGATGAAATTATTTCTATTGTTTGCTTTTTTTCTTGTGTTCTGTACTTTATACTTGGTCTTTGCACCAAGAATCTTTAAACTAAACACCTTAAAAGCACAGCTCATGGAAGTTAACAAAGAAAAGTCATCATATGAAAGTTTATATGAAAAATATTATGGTTACGATAAAATTTTGGACAAATATAGTGACTTGCTAAAAAAGGTGCCGGCCCATAATGACTTATCAGGTTTTTTAATTGATATGGAAAAATGGACAGAGGACTTAGAAATAACATTAATTTCAATTGTGCCGCAAAAATATACAACTGGGGACTTTACTGATATTGAAGTTAGCATAGTTCCCTGTGATATAACTGTGGGCGGTGATTTTAATTCCCTTTTAAGTTTCGTTGCTAAGCTTGAAAACTATTCACGGGTTTCCCAAATCGATGAATTGAGGCTCACCAAAACTATAGAAAACACGTTGGATTCAAATGTTGTATGGACTCTTACAGTTAAAATAAGTCTCTATTATTTTCCTCAAACAACTTGACCCTAAACTACTCTATTCAAAAAAAAGGAAATATGATAATATTATTTAGAGAATAATTATAAACTCTGGGGGAATACTCACAATAGTAACTTTCCAGGGTATGTATATTTTGTTTTCAAAGGGGGGATTGCTTGTTCCAGGTTCGCATTAATAAATTAAGAGAAAAATTATCGGAATACACTTTAGATGGATTGATTGTAAGCAAATCCGAGAATATTTACTATACAACTGGTTTTTCTGGAGAAGGTTTGGCAATAATCACTGGACAAAAAAATTATATTATCACAGATTTTCGATATACTGAACAAGCCAAAAGCGAGACGATAGGTTTTGAAATAGTGGAAATAGGTTCTGGCCTTTCTCACTTTTCAATTGCCTATAATCTCTTAAAGGACTTAGGTTTATCCACCATCGGTTTTGAAAGTCATTCATTAACTGTTAAAGAATATGATAAACTGGTTTCCCATTTTAAAAATATTAATTTAGTAAAAACCAATGGATTAATAGAAGAGCTTAGAGTTACAAAAGACGCAAATGAAATTACTTTTATAAAAACTGCTCAGGAAATAACAGATAAGGCCTTTGAGCATATTTTAGACTTCATAAAACCTGAAGTCAGTGAACTGGATTTAGTAGCTGAGTTAGAGTATTTTATGAAGAAAAATGGCTCTGAGAAAGTGGCTTTTGAGACCATATTAGTTTCAGGCTCTAAAACATCATTACCCCATGGGATACCTTCTGATCGAAAAATACAGCCTAAAGATTTTATTACTATAGATTTTGGTGCTCGTTTTAATGGATATTGTTCTGATATGACAAGGACTATAATAATTGGAAAACCCTCAGAAGAGCAGCTGTCAATATATAATACTGTCCTCAATGCTCAAATAAGGGCTTTAAAACTGATAAGGCCTGGCTTGAAGGGCAAAGATATTGACAATGTAGCAAGAAAATATATTGCGGAGCAGGGTTATGGTAAATATTTTGGCCATGGATTAGGCCATGGTGTGGGCCTGGAGATTCATGAAGAGCCCAGATTGTCACCAAAGGGCGAGTGTGTACTCTTACCAGGAATGGTTGTAACCGTTGAACCGGGGATTTACATAGAAAATTTTGGTGGGGTAAGGATTGAAGACATGGTTGTGATAACTGAAGAGGGATGTGAGAATCTAACCCATAGTGAAAAGAGATTAATTTGCTTATAAATTGGAGGTGCTTTCATTGATATCTACTAATGATTTAAAAACGGGAGTAACAGTGGAAATCGACGGCGAAGTTTATATGGTAGTTGATTTTCAGCATGTGAAACCTGGCAAAGGTGCTGCTTTTGTCCGAACAAAAATAAAGAATGTAAAGACGGGACAAGTCTTTGAGAGAACTTTTAGGGCAGGCGAAAAGTTAAGTCGCGCAATCGTGGAAAGAAAGACTATGCAGTATTTGTACTCTGAAGGTGATGTATTTTATTTTATGGATACCCAAACCTATGATCAGGTTCCTCTAACCAAGGACCAAATTGGGGATTCTATTAAGTACTTAAAGGAAAATATGGAAGTTATGGTCATGTTTTATGAGGGGGTTTCCATTGGAATAGAACTTCCTACTTTCGTAGAACTGGAAGTTACTGAAACTGAGCCAGGATTTAAGGGTGATACAGCCACAGGCGGTTCTAAACCTGCTACACTGGAGACTGGTGCGACAGTTCAAGTTCCACTGTTTATCAACATCGGTGATGTAATAAGGGTAGACACCAGGACAGGTGAGTACTTAAGCAGAGTATAGTTAATAAAAGGAGGAATGGCAATGTATGATATGAGATTAAGAGTATCTTATGTAAAAGGTCTAGTGGAAGGTCTGGAAATCCAAGACGATAAACTGAAAAAAGTATTATCAGAGATAATAGATGTCTTGGATGAGATGGCTGAAGCAGTCGATGACTTAAATATGGCAATTGATGAAACTCAAGAATATGTAGAGTGCATCGATGAAGACCTGGGAGAATTGGAAGATGATTTTTACGATACCGATTACGAAGATGATGACTACGATGAATTTGATGACTATGAAGATGATTATTACGACAGTGACGATGAGTATGATTTTGACGATGAAGATTTTCTAGAAGCAGATTGTCCGAAATGTCATGAAACAGTGTATATCGATAGAGATTTCGTTGTAGATGGCAAAGCTGAATGTCCAAATTGCAAGACAGAAATTGAATTTGAGGAAAGGGAATAAAGTTAGTAGAAAAACTGCTTTAGGGTTTAAGCCTTAAAGCAGTTTTTTGTTTTTTATCACAGGCATAATAATAAAAAACAGTAAATATAAATTTATTAAAGAGGGGGACAAGGCAATGAATGGTATAAAAAACAAAAAAACAATGGAACATGTTTTGAAAGATGAAATACTGCCCGTGTTGCCTCTTCATTTAGCCCAATTAATAGAGTCTGTTGACATAAAGCACCTTTTTAGTTTAGAAGAAATCAGATTGAGGACTATGAAACCTTTGATGCTGGTGTTTAACAATAAAGATTATATGATAACTCATGACGGAAAAATAACTCAAGATTGTAGCCAAGCCTATTATTTAACCCAAGATGATATAAATAAAACTTTTCACTTTATAAGCCAATGTTCAGTCTATTCCTTTGAAGAAGAATTGAAAAATGGCTACATAACTATTTCAGGAGGTCATAGAGTTGGCTTTTCAGGCCATGTCATTTTAGAAAATGATGTCATAAAAACTATCAAAAATATTTCAAGCATAAATATAAGGATTGCAAAAGAAATTATTGGAGCAGCTGACAAGGTATTGCCCTACATTATTGAAAACGGTAAAGTGTTAAATGCACTTATAATATCGCCTCCGAGAGCCGGCAAGACAACCCTCTTAAGAGATCTTGTAAGGCAGCTCAGCAATGGTGTGGAGAGCCTAGGAGTTCCAGGTTTAAATGTGGGACTTGTAGATGAAAGATCTGAAATTGCCTGCTGCTACGAAGGGCTCCCACAAAATGATATAGGTATAAGAACAGATGTCTTAGATGGCTGTCCAAAAGCAAAGGGAATAATGATACTCCTCCGCTCTATGTCACCAGATTTAATTGCCACCGATGAAATAGGAAGAAATGAAGATGTTTTAGCAATAGAAGAAGCAATAAACGCCGGAGTTGCTATTTTAACTACGGCACACGGCTCAGACCTAGACGAGATAAAAAAGAGACCTGCTATTAGAAAGTTAGTGGATAGACATTTTTTTGATAGGTATATAATTTTAAGCAAAAAAATGGGCGTGGGAAAAATCGAGGCTGTGCTGGAAAGCACCACAGGCAGAAATCTGCTAATAACTGAAAGGGAGGAAAGTAAATGTGGCTGCTAAAACTCATAGGGGGAATAATGGTTATTGTTTCTTCCAGCATGATAGGTTTTTTAATAGCTGGCAATTTCAAAAACAGACCTAATACTTTGCGAAATTTACAAGCTGCATTGTCTATGCTTGAATCTGAAATAAATTACGGACATTCGCCGCTGCCCCAGGCACTAAAAAATATAAGCAAAAAGTGTGATGAGGATGTTGCAAAACTTTTTGCTTCGGCAGCAAAAAATCTAGCTTCCAGAAAAGGTCTTACAGCCAGTGAAGCATGGGAAAAGTCTTTAAAGGAATTTTTTATAAACTCTTATATTAACGAAAATGACTTTGAAATCTTAATGGCCTTCGGAAAATATCTGGGTTCTACAGATAGAGAAGATCAAATAAAAAATATAAGATTGGCATTAAACAATTTAAGGCAACAAGAAATTAGCTCAATCCAAGAAAAAGAGAAGAACGAAAAAATGTGGAAATATCTGGGTGTATTAACAGGTATCATGATTTTCTTATTATTAGTATAGCAAGAGGGGTGTTAACGTGGAAGTAGATATTTTGTTTAAAATAGCCGCCATCGGCATAGTTATTTCGATTTTAAGTAAGGTATTGGACGAAGCTGGCAGAAAGGAACAAGCGCAAATGACCACTCTTGCAGGTGTTGTAATTGTACTAATGATGGTGATACAACTGGTGAGTCAGCTTTTTTCCAATGTGAAGAGTATGTTTCAGCTTTATTAGGGGGAATTTCATGGAAATAATACAAATTGTGGGCCTGGGCATAGTTACCACCATACTTGTGGTACTTCTTCGTGAGGATAGGCCGGAAATAGCTTTACAAATGAGCATAGTTGTAGGAGCCATAATATTTTTGCGCATGATTGATGAAATTCTTGCCATTATTGAGTATTTAAGAGATTTATCTTCAAAGGCTAATATCAGCAATTTATACATTTCCACTGTTTTTAAAATTATTGGCATAGCTTATATTGCTGAATTTGGTTCACAGATTTGTAAAGATGCCGGTTCCTTTTCAATAGCGTCAAAAATAGAATTTGGTGCCAAAGTCTTTATTTTGGTTTTGTCTTTTCCAGTTCTGATGGCTGTTATGGATTTAATTATTAAAATCCTTCCGTGAAGGGAGGTATATAATTTTTGAAAAAAAGATTTTTTGTTTTTATCGTTATACTTATATTTTTGCTTATTTCAGCAAATACCGCTTTAGCCGAAGACAAAATTAAAGAAGAAATAATAGAAAAGCAGTTTGAAATAATTAATAAATCAGAATTTGATTCTTTTATAAAGCAACTGAATTCTAGTTATCAAGAATACATACCCCAATATAGTCTAAGTGACTTGGTGAAAATCATAAGGGGGCAAAGCTCCTACGACTTTAAAAGTTTAATAAAGGGCATAGCAGGGTACTTTTTCCATGAATTGACCACAAATATGCGCTTACTAGGTGAGCTTTTAATTTTATCAATAATTTGTGCTGTTCTTAAAAATGTACAAAGTGCTTTTGAAAGCGATAATATTGGAAAGGTAACCTATGCATTTACATTTCTAGTGCTGATAGTAATTGCAATCCAAAGCTTTGACATCGCTTTAAGTGTCGGAAAGGAAGCCATAGATAAAATGGTTAGTGTCATACAAGCATTACTGCCTGCAGTATTATCTCTTCTGGCCTCAATGGGTGGCTTAACTTCCGTTGCAGTTTTTAATCCACTAATATTTATGGGAATTTCCATTACCAGCACATGGATTAGAAATATACTCCTTCCCATGATCTATTTCATAGCTGCCTTAGGCCTTATCAGCAATATTTCCGATAGATTTCATGTATCGGCATTAGCATCCTTTTTAAAACAAATATGTGTTTTTCTACTAGGTCTTTTTCTAAGCGCTTTTTTAGGGATTTTAGTTGTTCAAGGGGCTGCCGCTTCAGCGGTAGACGGAATATCCATACGAACCGCTAAATTTGCCTCAAAGAACTTTATTCCCATTGTGGGAGGTATTTTTTCTGATACAGTGGACACTGTGGTGGGGTGTTCTCTGATTTTGAAAAATGCCATAGGATTTGCTGGGCTAATAGTAATTTTTTTAACAATATTATTTCCAGTAATTAAAATTTTAGCAATGGTATTTATATATAGATTAGCTGGGGCCATCATACAGCCCCTAGGGGAAGAACGGATGGTAAAGTGTTTAAACGATATGGCCGGCAATTTAACCTTTATTGCAATTACAGTTAGCTCTGTCGCATTGATGTTTTTTGTGGCTGTTACGGTAATAATTGCTTCGGGAAATATTACCGTTATGATGAGGTGAGGCAATGATAAGCGCTGTTAGCCAATGGATTCGACAGATCGTCATGGTGGTCATGTTTGCAGCTTTTGTTGATTTTTTAATACCTGAGCACAACTTTTTAAGATATGTAAAAGTGTTTTTAGGTCTATTAGTGATGATTACAATTATAAATCCCCTTATACCTCTTTTCCATAACGGCTTGACCTTTGATGAAATTCCCATTATTTATGAAGATTATGCGGAAAACCAAAGCATAGCATCTATGTCAGAAATTCTAAACGAAAAAAACAGCGAAATTGCTATTACTGAGTATAAATCAAATCTAGAAAAATATTTATTTGAAAAAATAACTGAACTGACCTCCTACAATGTAAAAAATATAGCAGTGGAGGTAGATGAAGATTTGTCCAGTAAGAACTTTGGAAAAATAAAGCAAATTTCAATTGCCTTACGTAAAAGGCTTTCTGAAGACAAAAGCTTCAAAGAAAAGATATCAATTGAAAAAATAAAAATTGGCGATAACCCATCAGAGTCCAGTGACTTTATTGAGAACCCAAATAGAGAGTTTAAAGAAATTATAAATTATTTAACTTCAACATTTGATATTTCCGAAAACAATATTTATATGAGCTTGGAGGATTGAAAGTATGTCAAATAATAATTTTAAAACAGTCATAGAGTGGATAAAAAACCCAAAAAATAAAATCATATCTAAATTTATGTTTCTCTTCACTCTGGGATTATTGCTACTTTCTTTAAGTAAATTTTTAACTGTCAGTGATAACCTACAAAATAATAGAAAACTAACGGAGTTAGAACATATCCCACAGCAGGATATAGCTTTAGAAAATTTATCATTTGAAACTAAGTTAGAAAAACAATTGACTGAATTATTGCGCCAAGTAAAGGGCGTAGGGGATGTTGATGTAATGATAACTCTTGAAGAAGAGACATTAATTGAACCTGCCTTTAATACAATTGATACTGAAAAGACATCTGAGGAAAAAGATAATGAGGGAGGTGTTAGGACAATAATAGAAAAACAGACTAATCAACAGGTAGTACTCCTTAGAAGAAATGGTGAAGAAGAAGCAGTAGTATTAAAGAAAACTGCTCCAAAAATAAAAGGTGTACTTATTGTGGCAGAGGGAGCTTCGGCATCAGATGTTAGAGAAAAGATTATTAAATCAACAGCTACCCTATTAGACATACCTATTTACAAAATAAGCCTTTTAGAAAAATAAGATCCCTCTTAAAGGTGAATCTATATAATTATAAAGTTATTAGTTTTATTATTATTTTGGGAGGGAAAAAGGGTGTCCTTTGTTATACGCAAAAGAACGATTTTAATTCTTGTATTTGCTTTTATACTTGTATTGTCTGTTTACTTGATGTTTCTGGGCAATTTCCCAAGGGTAGTATATGAAAAACAAATAGATTCTGTTGACTTGGAAAAAGTTTCAATATCCCCTTCAGATGAGAATCAGGCTGTGCCAGTTATCAAAAACCTGGAAAAGGATTTTTTTATAGAGTATAAACTGGAAAGGGATCGATTAAGAGGCCAAGAAGCAGATTATTTAAGGGAACTGATAAACAATCCCAATGCCAGCGCTGAATCTAAAGAAAAAGCACAGCAGGAATTAATAGCCCTTTCCCAAAAAGTAGAAAAGGAAATGATTGTGGAGAATCTGATAAAGGCTAAAGGTTTTGAGGATGCAGTAATTTTCTTCTCTGATGACCATGTAAATGTTGTAATTAAAACCGATGGGCTTTTGCAGAAAGATATTGCTCAAATTACAGATATAGTTACAAAAACAGCGGGCGTTTCAGTGGATAAAATTACCATTATCGAAAGAAAATAGGCCACATCAATTGTATAAATTTATATATTTTGCTATAATATTGTCAGGTTAATTCCATCTGGAAGGAGAAATAAAATGAGCAATTCAGACTATAATAATGAAAAAGGTTCAATAAAAATAGCTGATGATGTGGTAGGAGTCATTGCCGGCATTGCTGCTACTGAAGTGGAAGGGGTAGCAGGTATGAGCGGAGGCATAGTTGGAGGAATTGCTGAGATTTTAGGCCGTAAGAATTTATCAAAAGGCGTTAAAGTTGAAGTTAATGAAAAAGAAGCTAAAGTAGATTTATATATGATTATAAATTATGGTGTTCGAATACCAGATGTAGCATGGAATGTTCAAGAAAACGTAAAAAAAGCCATCGAAAACATGACGGGCTTGTCTGTCGTAGAAGTAAATATCCATATTCAAGGTGTGAGTTTCGGACTTTCGGCAAAAGAAGAGGATGGTAAATAACATAATACCCCCTGATTAAAGCTAATTCAGGGGGTTAATTTCCTTTGAAAGGAGCTTTAGTCATGAGATTTTGGGACAGATTGGTGATTTCCTTTTTTTCGCTATTTACTATAATAGTATCTATCATATTTCTTCTAATGTCTACCAAATTAATTGGCTTGCACTATTTTAGTACAAGCTTATCAATACTGTATGGCAGATGGGAAACAGGTGTTTTTGGAATTGTCTTATTGATCTTGAGTTTAAGTTATTTTGTTTACGCTTTCAAATCTAAAGAAACTCCTGAAACTGTTGTTGGAAACAGTGAATTGGGGAGAGTAGGAATTGCATTAAGTGCCATAGAAAGCATAGTACAAAAAGTAATACGAGACGTTGAGGACATTAAAGATTCAAGGATACACATAAAAAAACAGCAGGAGGGCGTATCAATAACACTAAAAATTACAGTAAATTACGATATCATAATCCCCGAGCTCACTTCGGAACTGCAAAAGACAATCAAAGATTATGTTGAATCTACTGCAGGAATTTCTGTGAAAAATATACATATAAGTGTCAAAAATGTTTCAAATCAGATAAAACAAAAGTAGTTAGACAGGGGTGAAACAGATGGATTATTTGAGGGAGCTATTGCTAGAACATCGAAGGGAAATAATTGGGGGAATTGCAGGCCTTATAATCGGCATCATTATTATCACATTGGGATTTTTTAAAACTATTTTTGTCATTTTATGTGCTGTGTTGGGATATTATATAGGCAAAAACATAGATAAAAAGGATGATTTGCGTAGTTTGCTTGATAAAATATTACCTCCCAGTAATAGATAAATAGATAAGGAGTGCCTTTCCTTGAGTAGAAAAATTGCAAGAGAACAAGCATTTAAAATACTTGTTGCCATAGATGTTGGCAACAACACAATTGAAGAAGCATCGGAAATTGTAATAGGCTCTCTAAAAGATGATAATCAAAATTCTTTTATATTTGGAGCTGTAAACGGTGTTTTAGACAACTTGTCAAATATTGATAATATAATCAATAAGTATTCCCAGGATTGGACAGTAAGTCGTATGGCTTCCACAGATAGAAACATACTGCGTCTGGCGGTATATGAAATTCTTCACTGCCCGGATATACCCGTCAGTGTTTCTATAAATGAAGCCATTGAAATGGCAAAGAAATATGGAGATGACAAGTCTTATAAGTTCATAAATGGATTATTAGGGGCAATAGCAAAAGATTATCCGTCTAAATAAGAAGACCACCCCTTTCTGGAGGAGACAATTTTGAAACCTATTTTTACTGTTAGCGAAGTCAACTATATGATAAAAAACCTCCTTGACAGCAATGAGCATTTAAGACAAGTGTACATTAGAGGAGAAATATCTAACTTTAAACACCATAATATCTCAGGACACATGTACTTTACTTTAAAAGACGAAAAGTCTCAAATTCGTTGTGTCATGTTTAAAAGCTGTAACATGCTGCTTCCCTTTTTACCGGAAAACGGCATGAATGTAATTGCCTTTGGATTTATAAGTGTATTTACTAGGGACGGCCAATACCAGTTGTATGTAGAAGATCTACAACCTGACGGTATAGGAGCTTTGCACATAGCTTTTGAAAAACTAAAAGCTCGCCTTGAGGAAGAGGGCCTTTTTGCACCTGAGCGAAAACTGAAGCTACCATTTTTACCCCAAAAAATAGGTTTGGTGACATCGCCTACTGGTGCAGCCATAAAAGACTTACTGACTGTGATAAAACGGCGTTTTCCAAATGTGAATATTGTAATTGCTCCAGTATTGGTTCAAGGTAAGGGTGCTGCAGATGAGATCAGCTCTGCCATATCCCATCTAAATAATTTAAAGGACATAGACGTTATTATAGTAGGGAGAGGCGGTGGCTCCATTGAGGAGTTATGGGCTTTTAACGAAGAAAAGGTGGCTAGAGCTATTGCAAATTCGAAAGTTCCTGTGATTTCCGCGGTAGGCCATGAAACTGATTATACCATTGCCGATTTTGTTGCAGATAAAAGAGCACCAACTCCTTCGGCGGCCGGGGAAATAGTTGTACCAGAAAAAGAAATATTGAAAAACGAAGTGAGGCATTTAAGTTTAAGATTAATTAATGGATTTTATAATTTTATTGGGGAAAGAAGACAGAAGCTGGAATATTTGAAAATGTCACCGGTATTTAAAAGACCGGAAACATATATAATGAATTGTAGATTAGTAATAGATGAACTATTAAGAAGGCTAAAAAAAGACACCGATTACTACATAGCCAAGCAGAAGTCCATTTTGGGTCAAAGCATTTCAAAACTGGAAGCCTTAAATCCTTTATCAATCCTCAAACGGGGCTATAGCATTTGTATCCATTCCAATACCAATAGGCTTGTGAAACATTGGTCTGATGTAAAAAAAGGTGATTATGTCAAGGTGCTACTTTCTGATGGAAACCTTATATGTAAAGTCAAAGAATGTGAAAAAAAGGGTGATTTCTGTTGAGCTGCACTTATAAATACGAAGAAGCATTGGCTCGCCTGGAACATATTACCGAACAGTTGGAAAAAGGTGATTTAACTTTAGATGAGGCTCTTACCTTTTTTGAAGAAGGAATAAAACTTGTCAAGATATGTTCAAAAATGCTGGACGAAGCGGAAGGTAAAATTGAGGTTTTAACTAAAGATTTGGAAGGAAATTTAACTTTAAAAGACTTTAATGGAGGTTCGGAACTGATTGAGTGATTTTAAAAAAGAACTGAATTCTTTAGGTAAAATCGTGGAGCAAGAACTGGCAAAGCTGCTTCCGCAAAAAGATGAATTCCCGCCAAAACTTCATGAAGCAATGCATTATAGCACTTTCTCAGGTGGAAAGAGAATAAGGCCTATTATGGTCATGAAAGCAGCAGAGCTTTTTGGGATGCCATATGAAAAAGTCATTCCCACAGCTTGCGGCATTGAAATGATACACACATATTCCCTGATTCACGATGACTTGCCAGTTATGGACAACGATGATTTTCGCAGAGGTAAGCCCACGTGCCATAAGGTATACGGAGAAGCATTAGCCCTTTTGACTGGGGACGCCCTCTTGACCCATGCTTTTGCTACAATAGCGAAGAATAGCAAAATTGAGGGAATCTGTCCTAATGCTGTGATTGATGTAATCGAGAAAATATCCCTTGCCGCAGGAGCAAATGGAATGATTGGAGGTCAAACTGTGGATATTAGCTCCTCAGGCAAAGATATTGATAAAGATACATTGTTTTATATCAGCCGCCATAAAACCGGAGCTTTAATTAGTATATCCCTTTGGTCAGGGGCAAGACTTGCTGGAGCATCAAACAAGGATCTTGAGAGGATAAAGGCTTTTGGAGAAAATATTGGTTTGGTATTTCAAATCGTAGATGATATATTAGATGAAAAAGGTGATGAAAAAACCATAGGAAAACCGATAGGCAGCGATACAAAAAACATGAAAAATACTTTTTTTCATTTGTATGGATATGATGGATGCATGAAATTAGTTGCCCAGTTATCTTCAGAAGCTAAAGAATTAATATCAAAATATAAAAATAACGATTTTTTCATGGAGTTAACTGATTTTCTTGTAAACCGCAGCTATTAGCCGGTTTTCCGGGGCTGTTGAAGGGTTTACTCTTTTATGTTATAATATCTTTCAACGATATACAGGTGGTACAGTATTCTAGTCAAAATCGCTCCTCCGAAGGCGGGGCTAAAAATCCGTCAAGGGCACATCGATGAAGTTCCTAGTGCTGGCTGCTGACGCCCAGTCGGGAGCTGGTGCTGGGAGTAAGGAAGATGGGGCGATCTACAAAGGCATGTAGGCGTTGACCCTACTTCCGCGGAGACCTAAGTGCGTGGTCTGATAGGACTCCTTGAGGGCTATGGCTTAGGGTGTGAACCTGCATTCGATTAAAAGTTGGGTGCAGCGTAGCCTGCCTTGAGTGAAATGGGCGGAAAAAGGTTTATGTTGATTTGTAATTTTGGCCAAATTACAAATCAATTTTTTGCCTTTGAAATCCATTTTGCAAAAGAGGCTAGGAGGAGAGGGGTTTTGGTGAGGAAATCTCCTAGACTGTCCAGTTTTTCTGGGATGGGTAGGGGATTACAGTGTGGACTAAGTGGTAATCCAGCCCTGTTATTGGCGACATAACAGTGGCAGAATTAAAGGGGAACCGTCTATTCGGCAACGATTAGATGTCTGCTAGGGAAATCCTGCTGGACCTAAGCCACAAAATTAACCCTATCCATTACCACCTGTTTCGATAGAAAGTGGAGGTATTTTGTTGAATTTAAATGCCAAAAGGAAAAAAGTTTCTAAAAAGAATAACGGAAGTTCAAAAGCTCGTTGGAAATATAAAGTTTTTATTTTAGCTTTTGGACTTTCCGTTTTTTTTAGCACAATTTCTGAACTCTTGTTAAAGAAAGTGAACTTTTTAACTTCATTGTTTATTTTACTTATCATAATAGCCTTAGGTATTTTTTTTGATATTATAGGGATAGCTGTTGCCTCAGCAAATGAGGCCCCTTTCCATGCTATGGCAGCAGATAAAGTTCCCGGGAGCAAAGAAGCAGTGCAACTTGTTAGAAATGCAGACATTGTCTCAAATTTTTGCAATGACGTGGTAGGAGACATATGTGGTATCATAAGCGGTGCTGCCGGAGCTGCAATAGTCCTTAAAATTTCTGCCAGTGGCTTAAGTCAAAATGAGGTACTCATCAGTATAATATTAACTGGAATTATTTCCACTTTAACTATTGGAGGCAAGGCATTAGGTAAGGGCATCGCACTAAACAGTTCAAAAACAGTAGTGTACAGTGTCGGATTGATTTTACACAAATTGAAAAACAATTTACAGCTTGATTTATTATCTGGTAATGCCAATAATAGAAAAAATAGCAGGAGAGAAAAACCATGAGTAATGGCAAACAAAGACTAGATATATTATTAGTGAGTAAGGGCATTATTAGCAGCAGAGAGAAAGCAAAGGCTGAAATAATGTGTGGTAATGTATTGGTAAATGATAAAATTATTGATAAACCTGGAACACAAGTTGACGTAAATAGCACTATAGTCCTAAAAGACAAAGCTGTTCCTTATGTCAGCAGAGGAGGCCTGAAGCTAGAAAAAGCTCTTGATGTGTTTAACGTGCAGGTTAAAAATAAAATTGCCCTAGACGCAGGTGCATCCACCGGCGGTTTTACTGACTGTATGCTAAAAAGAGGGGCGAAAAAGGTTTACGCAGTAGATGTAGGGTATGGCCAGCTGGCATATAGCCTAAGAGAAGATCCCAGAGTTATGGTAATGGAAAGGACAAATGTCAGGTACTTGACTTTGGAAGATATAGGTGAACAGGTGGATATTATTACTGCTGATTTGTCATTTATATCTTTATCTAAAGTTTTTAAGCCCTTTTATATTTTGCTTAAAGAAGAAGGAGATTTGATTACACTGATAAAACCTCAATTTGAAGTGGGAAAGAGAGATGTGGGCAAAGGAGGGGTTGTTAAAGACTTTGATTTACATGTAAAAGCAATTAGAAAAGTAATTGATGATGCTAAAGAGCACAATTTTTACATTTGTAACCTCAATTTTTCCCCCATTAAAGGTCCAAAGGGCAATATTGAATATCTTGCCCACTTCAAAAAGGGCTACTTAACTGATGTTTTTACTGATGTGGAAAAGGTAGTTGAAGAATCACACCATGAGCTCCTTTAAAGGAATTTTTCTTTTTTTGTAGAAATGTAGTATAGTTATGGTATGACGATTAATATCACAGTCCTTTAGAAAGGTTTAAAAATGGATGTTTTGTCTTATATAATTTCCGGTGTATTAATAGGAATTTTTTTAACTATAAACCTATTTAAATATTTAAAAAGATGGAAGCTGAAAAAGAGAATAGAAAAAGCTAAAAAAAGTGAATATAAAGCAATAGAGCTAATGAAAAACCGCGGATTTGAGATAATAGACTTGCAAAAAGAATGTGCTTATACATTATTTATTGACAACAAACCTCACAAGGTAACAGTGAAAGCTGATATGATAGTAAAGAAAGGAAATAAGATTTATGTTGCTGAAGTAAAAAGCGGTGAAAAGGTAACATCCCCTAAGTACACCGATACACGACGACAATTGTTAGAATACTTTATGGTGTATCGACCCAGTGGATTGATTTTAGTGGATATGGAAAAACAAAAGTTAAGAACTGTAGAGTATTCCATTTTAAACCACGATAAATCAGCTTACCTTCATCGCTTAGTTTCAGCAATAGTTTTACTTTTGATAGGTTTTGTTGTTGGTTTTTTAACAAGAGGAGGATAGAATGCTTACAGTTGGCATATTCCCTAATTTGTACAAAAAAAAAATAAGAAATGTTGCTAAAGGTCTAGTAACTTGGTTTAGGGACAGAGATTATTATGTTAAACTGACCCAGGAAGTTGCCCAAGCTCTGAACTTGCCGCAATTTTCCACTGATGCAGATGAACTTAAAAGGAATATAGATTTGGCTGTAACTTTAGGTGGTGACGGCACTCTTTTAGGTGTGGCCAGACAAATTGCCCCATATAAAATACCCATTTTAGGTATTAATATGGGTCATGTGGGTTTTTTAACTGAAGTTGAACTTTCGGATTTATATACTGATTTGGAGTGTTTTCATAGAAAGGAATATCATGTAGATGTCCGAATGATGCTGGAAGCCAAAGTTGTTCGGGACAATCAAGTCATGGAAGAATTTTTAGCCTTAAATGACGTGGTTATAACTAAAGGGCCTTTTGCCCGGCTCATACGGCTTAAAACTTATGCCAACGAGGCTTATGTGGATACTTACCCGGCAGATGGTCTAATAATTTCCTCACCTACAGGTTCCACTGCTTATTCATTATCGGCTGGGGGCCCCATAATAAGACCGGATATGCACCTTTTGTTGTTAACTCCAATATGCCCTCATACCCTTCAGAGCCGTTCAATAATTTTATCTAAAGATGATGTAATTAAAGTTAAGGTCTTGGCAGATCATCCTGAAGTTATGTTGACAGTAGACGGGCAACAAGGCTATAAATTGTTGCCTAAAGATATAGTGATAGTTAACAAATCACCTTTTACAACTAGATTAATTCGCATTAAAAAAAGAAGTTTTTATGATGTCCTTAGAAAAAAAATAAGTGAATAAGAAGAATCTAAAACGACATGGGGAGGTGCGTGTGTGAAACAAAAGAGACACTTTAAGATACGTGAGATAATAAGGGAAAAACCTGTGGAAACTCAAGAAGAATTAGCCGAGGAACTTAGAAAAGCGGGATTTAACGTAACTCAAGCTACAGTATCCAGAGATATAAAAGAACTTAGGCTGGTTAAGGTTTTGCGAGACAATGAACAATATTGTTATGCAGAGCCAGAGCGAACTTCCCTATCTTCAGATAGACTGCTAAAGATTTTTAAAGAATCTATTATAAGTTTTGCGTCGTCAGAAAACCTTATAGTAGTAAAAACATCATCGGGGACAGCTTCTGCTGTTGCTGAGGCAATTGATAGCCTCAATTGGAGCGATATATTAGGTACTATTGCAGGTGACAACACTATTTTAGTTGTTGCTGAATCGAAAAAAGTTGTCAAAGATATTTTGAAGAGATTTGATGAAATTTTGAGATAAGGAGGCAAATTTAATGCTCCTTAACCTCTCTATTAAAGATTATGCCTTAATTGACAATGTATCTATTACCTTCGGGCCTGGACTTAACATTCTCACTGGTGAAACGGGAGCGGGCAAATCAATAATTATTGATGCAATTAATCTCATCATAGGGGAAAGGGCTTACACTGATTTTATCCGCACAGGAAAGCAAAATGCCAGTGTAGAAGCAGTATTTGAATATAAAGACGACAGTGTAGATGAAATTTTGAAAGAATACGGCATTGAACCTGAAGACAATACTCTTATAATCACGAGAGAAATAAATGCTCAAGGGCGAAGCAT
>JAMNZY010000121.1 GCA_023622055.1 Bacillota bacterium | reverse complement strand
TTTTGTCTGTATCAATTGTTACAATACCTCTACATGTACTATGTTTAAGCACTGTGGGACCATTATTTTGATCTAAAGCCATGTTCCACCAGACAATACTTTTCGCAAAATTTCTAGTTCCTCGGATTATATGTGTCATTTGATCAGCAAAAGCGTCAAAAAACGGGGGTACCCACTCGCCACCAGAAGCTTCTGTTAGCCAAGCTTCCTTATCAGGAAATTTCTCTTTTATCTTTGTCATTGCAGAATGATCTCCACCATAAACGTGCCACGCAGTTCCTGCGACATACTTTCCAGCCTTCTTTAAAACAATCTCGGGATACTCTATATTATCCCAATTGTGATCATAACAAAGGATCAAAGTATCAATGTTTTCTTTTTCAAATAGGGGCCCTAGATATTCGTTTATAAATATAGCTTGAGCTTCAGGAGACATGAACATTCCAGGATATTCTTTAGGAACGTATAATGGCTCATTTTGTACGGTTATTGCATATATAGGGATACCTTCCTTCTCATAGGCTTTAATAAATTCTACAAAATACCTTGCATAAACATCATAGCATTCTTCGCGTAACGATCCACCGATAAGGCTTTGAGATGTTTTCATCCAGGCTGGAGGACTCCAAGGAGATGCCATAACTTTTAAATCTGGATTTATCTCAATAGCTTTTTTTATCAATGGTATTATGTACTCTTTATCATGATCGATGCTGAAATATTTTAGTTCAAAATCTTCCTCTCCTTCAGGAACGTCATCATAGGTATACATTTTAAGAGCAAAATCACTAGCCCCCATTGGTTGACGTAAAAACGATATTCCTATCCCTATTTCTGGGCTAAAAAGCTCATACATTAGTTCTTTCCTCTGTTTTTCATCTAAAACGTTGTAAATAAGCCACGCAGAAGCATCTGTTAAAGAAGCTCCAAATCCATCCATTTCTTGATAAGTGATCTCAGGATTTACTTCAATTTGTGTGACTGATTCATCAGTTTTTTCAGCTTTTTTAAAAGCTGATATAGCTGGTTGTTGTGATAAAAGATTTTTTTGATTGGATGTCGTTAACCAAACTTCCACTGATTGAGAGAAAAATTAAAAAGTTATGCCGTAAATTCCCCCTTTTTTTCATTGAAATAATTCCTCCTTAAAAGAGAATTTTTGAGTTCCTTGGTAACTGCTACCAAGGAAGGGTGAGGGCTGTCGCCCTTGAACCCTTTTAAATTCAAAACATTTTTATATTTATATTTTTTGGTAACTGCTACCAAAGAAGGGTGAGGGCTGTCGCCCTTGAACCCTTTTAAATTCAAAACATTTTTATATTTATATTTTTTGGTAACTGCTACCAAGGAAGGGGTGAGGGCTGTCGCCCTTGAACCCGTTTAAATTCAAAACAGTTTTATATTTACTTTATTTTGTAACTTCTACCAAGGAAGGGGTGAGGGCTGTCGCCCTTGAACCCATTTAAATTCAAAACAGTTTTATATTTACTTTATTTGGTAACTTCTACCAAGGAAGGATGAGGGCTGTCGCCCTTGACCCCATTTTGAAATTAATTTTTATTCTCCGTTCTATCTATACTTTCGACGAACTGTTTCTGTAAAAGTGCATATAATATAAGCAACGGTATGATAGTTATCAAAGTTGCAGCCATTCTTATTCCTTCGTTTAATCTATTTGCCAAGCTAGCGTCGCTCACTGGATACATTCTTGAATAAGCATCGACAAACGATTGAAGTTTCATAGGTAAAGTCTGAATTGCATTACCGAAAAACAATCCTGAAAGATATGTCTCATTCCAATACCAAACAAAGGAAAATAGTAGTGAGACAACGATTGCTGGTATAGACATGGGGATAGCTATTTTCATGAATATTGTAAAATGCCCAGCACCATCAATCTGAGCAGCCTCGTCTATGGATTTTGGATAAGAACTAAAAAATTGATAGAAAATTAGTATAAAAATTGCGCTTCTAATTCCCTGCCCGAACAAAGCTGGAAGAAAGGAAGGGAAAGGTGTATTTATCATGCCATAACTACTAAACATTATGTATTTTGGTATTAAAGTCACTTGTACAGGCAATAAGAATGTAAACAATAGCAAAGCGAACCAAAGCTTTTTTAAAGGAAACTCATATCTTGCAAAACCATAGCCAATTAATGCACTAGAAATAGTTTGAAGTATAGCTGGTACTCCTGCCATAATAATAGAGTTAAGCAAAGAGTTTTTAACGTCTAGAACCTTTGAGGCTATTTTAAAGTTGTCGAGATATAGTTTTGATGGTATCCATTGAACAGTTGGATTAACAAGGTCATCTACATCCATAAAACTTGTAGAGATCATAAAAGCCAAAGGATACAGATATGCAAATCCTATTATTAAAAGTAATAAAATAATAAAAGCTTTAAAAATATTCTCTTTTAATCGTTTGTTCATGGCTAATTCTTCCTTTCTCTCAAAATTAAAAATGCCACACCTAAAATAGCTAGAATTATCAACGAATAAATCCATGACATTGCTGCAGAATAGCTATACACCCTTCCTGTTTGTATCAAAGGCCTTATTTGCGGTAAAGTTATCTTCCAAAAAATCACCCACGAAGAAGCTCCATCAATTTGCGCCGCTTCGTATAATGCTTTATCAATCTTTTGAATTCCTGCTAGAAATATCAAAATCTGTACACCCGAAAACCATAGTATAATGATTATCTTATCGAATAGATAAAGAATTGGCGCACCCAAATTTAGAGGTAACGATCTAAAAAATTCATAGATAGCAAATTTGGTTGGTTGAATTATATTTACAGCCTTGTTAGCTAAAAGTTCACTTAAAACTGGTCCGCTCATAATAATTACAGGTAAAAAATAAATTGCTCTAAAAACAGTTCTTCCTTTGAACTGTTTATTAAGCATTAACGCTATAAGTAAAGAAGCTACGATTATAAGTGGCGTTGAAAGCCCAACAAAAACAATGCTATCTGTTAAAGCAGGCAAAAAATCCACATCTTTTGTAAAAATATCCCAATAATTGTTAAAACCATTCCATTGAGTAACTATGCCTGTAGGGGTAATAGTTACCCTACTCATACTCAAGTAAATTGAATAAAAAAATGGAAAAGCTGTAAAAACTATAAATCCTATAATCCACGGTAGTAAAAACATATAGCCTCTAATTGCAGACTTTTGATGTATTGTTAGTTTACTAACAAAAGACTTTTCTTTTTTTGAGTTTTTCAATTTCAATCAACTCCTGATGATAAAGGTAAAATGTTCATGCCGCAGGGCCTTAAGGGTTTTGCTCTTGTACCTACTTTTTTGATTTAGGTAGGCAAATAGATTGTATTTGCTATTTTAAACCATTATTTAGACGTGTAGGTCGCCTCTACGACC
>JAMNZY010000231.1 GCA_023622055.1 Bacillota bacterium | reverse complement strand
GTGGCTGAAAGGACTTTAGAAGAGGTTAGAGAGGCAATGAAAATTTAGATAAAGGTGAAGAAATGTGGCTTTAAATGTTAAGATTGATACTTTTGAAGGTCCTTTTGACCTTCTCTTTCACCTGATAGAAAAAAATCAAATCGATATTTACGACATACCCATTGCAGAACTAACTGAGCAGTATTTAGACTATATTGACAAAATTACAGAAAACCAATTGGATTTAGCTAGCGAGTTTTTAGTAATGGCTGCTACTCTCCTGAGCATAAAATCAAAGATGTTGCTGCCTTCTATGCCAAAGCAGGATGTAGAATCAGAACTAGCAGTGGCAGAAGACGATGGCGTTGACCCAAGAAGAGAGTTAATGCAAAAGCTGCTTGAGTATAAAAAATTCAAAGAGATTGCAATGCTGCTAAAGAAAAAAGAAGAAAAAGAGGAGTTAGTATTTAAAAAGCCTCCTGAAGATCTGTCTTCAATGTGGACAGATGATATTCCCTTAGCTGAAATAACTTTTGAAGACCTTAAATCAGCATTTAAATCTGTGATGGGCAAAAAGAAGCCTGAGGAGAAGGTTTCTAAAATTACAAAGGACCCAATGCCCCTATCCCGTAAAGTAATAGAGGTCTACCAAAAGCTGAGACAAAAGTCTAAGATATTTTTTAGCAGATTGTTTGACAAAAAGACACCAAAATTAGAAATAATAACTACCTTTTTAGCTGTTTTGGAGCTGGTAAAGATGAAACGAATCAATGCAGTCCAAGAAGAACAATTTGGAGAAATTGTTTTAACCTGCAGGGAGGTTTAGATGGTAAAGTGGAATTACAAGAGGCTATGGGAATTATAGAAGGAGTGCTCTTTACATCAGGGAATCCCGTAAGCATTGATGAAATTGCAAAGGCACTAAATACGTCAAGGGAACTGGTTTTAGAATGTGTGAAACAATTAGAAATTGAGTACAATAAACCTTGTCATGGAATAATGATATCTAAAGTGGGAAACAGCATTAGACTTACAACTAAACCGGATATCTTTCCACATATAGAGAAAATATTTAAACCCAAAGTCAGATCCCAACTTTCAAAGGCGGCTTTAGAAACTTTGGCCATTGTTATGTTTAAACAACCCATAACAAAAGCTGAAATTGAATCTATCAGAGGGGTTAATTGCGAGAAAGCCCTAAGTACCCTTTTAGAAAAAAATCTAATTTGCGAAAAAGGGCGCTTAAGTGTTCCAGGAAGACCTATACTCTATGCTACCACCGATGAATGTCTAGATTACTTTGGGTTAGAGAGCATTGATGATATTTCTATTGATTAAAAATGTATTGATAACGGTTTTTTGCCACAAACTAAGAGAAAAGGTTTAGGGAGATTAAAGTGATATATTTACTTCTCATCCTAACTTTTTCTCTTGTTTTTTTAATACCAGTAAAATTTCACATTACAGTGCTTAAAAAAATATCTGGTGAATACATAAAACTTGAAACAAACTTGCTTAATTTATCCAAAATAATTTTGGAAATCCCAGATGTGAAGTTTTCAATGACAAGTCTTATTCCAATACTGAGCTTTGAGTACAAAGTGAGCAGTAAAAATAAGAAAAATTCTAACTCAAAGAAATTTGTCATTTCTCCACTTAGAGATAGGTTTAAAAGATTGGTAAATTTTATAAAGTTCTTTTATGCAAACTTAAACACCTTTAGAAAACTAATTCATGCATTGCTCAGTAAAGTAAGTATTACTTACCTAAATGTGGATATTGTATTTGGCAATGAAAATCCTGCGCTGACAGGAATTTTGGTAGGTCATATCTGGAGCGCTATATATCAGAGCTTGGGTTTACTTTCTATGTATTTAAATTTTAATAGAGCTGACATTAGAACCAATGTAAGGCCAATTTTTCTTAAATATGAGCCTTTGCAAATGGAAATTAACTGCATATTTCATCTTAGAGTTGGCTATATTATAATTGCAAGTTTTATAATAACCTGGTATTGGTTATGGTTTAAGTATAGGCAATATATGAAAAAGGGGCGACTTTGTAATGGATGAACATCCCATCCAAAGTTTAATAAAAACTTCTATGGAAAGTATAAAAGAAATGGTGGATGTAAATACGGTTGTTGGAGATGCCGTTGAAACCCAGGATGGCACTGTAATAATTCCCGTATCTCGAGTTTGTTTCGGTTTTGCTGCAGGGGGAAGTGAATTTGATGTAAAGACTTCAAAAGAAAATGACAAAGGTGAAAAATCCAAGCTGCCCTTTGGTGGTGGCAGTGGTGCAGGTGTATCAGTCCAGCCAATGGCCTTTATGGTAGTTGGGCAGGGTCAGATTAGGCTTTTATCATTAGACCAGAATACTACAGTAGAAAGGATAATTGACATAGCTCCACAAATCATAGATCAAATAAATAATATGTTAAAAAAACAGTGATATACAATGGTCCATGGAAACATGCGACCATTTTTTATTGACAGCTGCTACTATTGGAAGGTCCTCCATTTTTTTCAAGAATTAAATAGGACTATTTATATAAAAATATGGTGGGAGGGTGTTTTATGACAAGAAAAAAAGTAGCTGTCTTTTTGATTTTTTATTTATTCATGACTGTTTGCTGCGCTGATGCAAAGGCAGCTGATAATAGATTATCAATAAATGCAAAAGCCTTTGTTTTAATGGACCCCATAAGTGGTCGAATTTTATTAGAAAAAAACTCTCAAGATAAAATGGCTATGGCCAGCACTACCAAAATCATGACTGCAATTATTGCATTAGAAAAAGGTGATTTACGATCCCTTATCAAGGTAAGTCCGAGGGCTGTTTCAATTGGCGGCTCCTCTTTTTATCTCAGACCTGGAGAAGTTTTAACTCTAGAAGATATGTTGTATGGCCTCTTGTTGCCTTCTGGCAATGATGCAGCAGTGGCAATTGCAGAACATATTGGAGGCACCGAAGAAAAATTTGTGAAAATGATGAATCAAAAGGCTTTGGAATTAGGGGCTTTAGATACTCATTTTGCAAATCCACACGGCCTTGACCATCCTGAACACTATACCACTGCAAGAGATTTAGCAATTATCTCAAGATACGCATGGAAGCATAATAAATTTCGTGAAATAGTCCAAACTAAAACAAAAGAAATAAAATATGGTGATTTTACAAGACAAATCTCTAGTACAAACAGGCTATTATGGGAATTCAATGGTGCAGATGGAATCAAAACCGGTTATACAGGAAAAGCCGGAAGATGTTTGGTGGCTACAGCTAAAAATAACGGTTTTCGATTAATATCTGTAGTATTAGGTTCTCAAAATCACTTTGAAGAGTCAAAAAAATTACTTGATTACGGCTTTAAAAATTATAAACTTACAAATATTATTTTAAAGAATAATTATTTTGCTACTGTGGATGTTGAAAAAGGCGTTTTTCAGAAAGTGGATTTGGTAGCAAAAGATAGTATTATCTTACCTATGAAAGAAGACGAGAATGTTGACTTTAAATTGATAGTACCTGAAGAAATTAATGCCCCGGTCTCTAGAGGAGAACAAATAGGACAGCTACAGATTTATGTAGATGATGAGTTGGTGGCTTCAACTTCTCTCATTGCTTCAAAAGATGTTCCTTTGAGGAAATACTATCACATTCTAGATAGAATATTGAGATTTTGGATGAAATGGGATTTAAACTATTAATATAAAAAAATGTTAAAAAAGTTAATTTATGAGAAGGATTTTCGTTATTTGTGTCGAATAATTATAATAGAATAGCTCATCACTGATGAGGAGGATATATCATGTCTGATCCATATAAAAGAGGTATGTTTAAAACTAATCCCTATGCCAAAAAAAAACCACTAAAGGGTAACTTAGTTGTAGTATTAGACGGCAAATATGAAGATCGAGGTTTGCAACTAATTCCTCAACCATCAAGGTGTCTTATTGCAAATGAAGTTCACGAATTGATATTAACTGATGAAAATAAAGGCCCAGGAGATACTGTAGACAAAATCGCATATATAGGATTCTTTGTTGTAAGAGAGAGTACAGTGATAACGGTAGGTGATGAAGTTAAAATAAACGGTCAGCTAATTGGAAAAATTGCAGGCTTTGATGAGACCCATATGCCAAATCACTATAATATCGTTTTATACGGTGAAGAACGCATTTCCGGAAACGAAAGAAATCTTAATCTTGATGATGAGATTGTCATTGGTTAAGAGCTTAATCTTTTTATATGCAACATTTGAAAGGAGGTGTATAGATGTCTTTCGAGCAAAAACTTCAAGAACTAGGTATAACATTGCCTGAGCCACCGAAACCTGTAGCAGCCTATGTGCCAGGTGTGAAAGTGGACAAATACATTTACACTGCCGGCCAGATTCCTCTTGTCAATGGAGAATTAAAATACAAAGGCAAGGTCGGTGCTGAAGTTTCATTAGAAGATGCATATGAAGCTGCCAAAGTATGTGCCCTTAACTGTTTAAGCATAGTAAAGTCTTTGGCAGGCAGCCTAGACAATGTTGAAAAAATAGTTAAAGTTGTTGGTTTTGTAAACAGTGCTGATGGCTTTAATAAGCAACCTCAGGTTATAAACGGAGCATCAGAGCTACTTGGTCAGATATTTGGAGAGGCAGGTGCTCATGCTCGTTCAGCTGTAGGCGTCAATGAGCTTCCATTAGATGCCACTTGTGAAGTTGAGTTAATAGTAAAATTAAAATAACAAGGAGGATATAGTATGGCGAAGTTTAACAAAAAGTTTCAAATGTATCAATACCTTCAAGCCAATACTGCAAATATTTTTGCAGAAGCGAAAAAAGCTGCCGATGAAATAGGCATACCTCAAGAGTTGAGAGGTAAATTTGGATTAACAGGTGCTATTTCCGGCTGCCCTTCCCCATTAAATAAAAAAGTGAGAGAAGCTATAGAAAAGGGCTCAACAGAAGTTATTCCGCTGTCTAAGCTAGTTGACGAAATCAGATCTTTGGTTAAAGATGTTTACGGCGATGAGTATGATGCTGCACCAATTAACACCTGTGAAGCAGGATTATGGGTTACCTTTGATGTATTGTTTTCACCACCTATGCAGGGCCGTGGTGACGCCTATCAGGCTCGCTATATAATTCCATATGAAAAGCATTTGCACCACCATGGTGGTTACGGAAGGCCCTTCCCAGGCTACTTTAAAGACATTTTAGCTGATAGAGGATCTACTGCTGGAGAATTGGGCTTCTATGGCAAGAGACAGAACAATTTAAGTGTGTATATAGCACCCTTAGTGGGAGCAGATTACTCTGCCCATGGTATTAAGTACCATCCCACTTTTCAACTGACAAAGGTTGACCCTGAAGCATCAGCGGAGAAAATTAGAAAAATTGCTGAACGCCATGCTACCATGCTGACAGGTATTACATCTCTTGCTTATGACACACCAGGATATGGTTATGGCGTAAAGGACAGCGATGGTGTACCGGTGCTGCAGAAGCGTTTAGCAGAGATTGCTAAAGAATTTGATGTACCTTACGTACTTGACAACGCTTGGGGTGTTCCCTTTATAGGTCACGATATTACTAAGAGTGGTGCCGATGTAATTATTTACAGTATGGATAAAGCCAGCGAATCTCCAACATCTGGTTTGATAATAGGTAAAGAACAGTACATGGTCCCAATCCGTAGAGCTCTCGGTATGCATGGAGATCGCTACGGAACAACAGCATCTTATGGAAAAGCGGCTTATGTAGTGTTTGATCCCGGCAAAGAGGCACTGCTTGGAATGATTGCAGCACTCAAAGAATTAAGAGACAACCCCGACGAACTTAAGAAACCAGTTGACGACATGTATAAGATCGTAGTAGAAGAATTTGATCAAATTCATCCCAAACTTAGAAAAGGTATAATAATCTCCAAGTCTTACAACAGCAGAGCTGTTGAAGTTAACTACGAAAAGACCTGGGAGGGTGACGAACTAGGATTCCCCATCTTCTCTATAGAAGATATGTATGCAGGAAGCCACTTGTTGCAGGTAGGACTTTCACAGATGGGTGTAATCCCGACAGTTGCCTATGACGCTAACATAATGATTTCCCCAGGCCTCGGTACTACCGATGACAACGGTCAAATTATTGAAAGCAAATTTAGATATGCTGTGAAGGCTCTAGTTAAGCTTATGGAAATCATCGCCAAATACAGTGGATATATAGATTAATCATTAATT
>JAMNZY010000026.1 GCA_023622055.1 Bacillota bacterium | reverse complement strand
ACGATTATGGTATGCTTTGGAATAGGTGACACCCGTATAGCTATGGAGGTGAACTCTCTACTGAGGCCTGTTAATTTAAACTGGCCTTCTTCGTTTTTAAATTCCCCATTTTCCTCTGTATAAGGTAGTCCTACCCCCAAAGATGAAAAAGTTGTTTCTGTTAGAATGAGTTTATTGTCTTGAGCTATTACAAAAACCTCATACACCGGAGTTTTTTGCACCGAATGTATATAACTTAAGGTAAATTTTTTCTGGGGAATTTTAACCATATGTTTAATATTCTCAGTTTCAGATTCTATTATTAAAACCTTTGTTCTTTCCAATTTAAAATTGGCAAAAAATAATAGCAGCGTTACTGCAATAATTGTTGACAAAATTTTTAAGGTATTTTTCATAAAAGCTGAGCATTGGAATTCTCCAATGCTCAGTTACCTCCTTATTTATAGCTCGTCAAAGTACTTCTGGGCACCTGGGTGGAGATCTACAGGCATACCTTCAGTACCAGTTTCAGGTTTTATGATTTCACCTACACTGTGAGCAGCTTTAATCCTATCCAGATTGTCATACATGGTCTTGACAAGGTTGTAAGCCAGCTCTTCATCCATATCGCTTCTTACAGCCAGCATTGCCTGAACTGCCACAGTGTTAATATCTTCATCTACACCCTTATAGGTGCCGGCAGGTATTACGATTTCTGTATAATACGGATAATCCGTTGTCAATTTCTTTACCAATTCCTCATCTAAAGAAATTAATTTTAAATCATGCTGTGCGGCTATATCTGTAACAGCAGCTGTGGGGAATCCTGCAGTTAAGAAAGCTGCATCGATATTGCCGTCTTTTAGGTTGTTGGCAGCTTCTGCAAAGGACAGATACTGAGCTGTTAGATCATCATAAGTAATTCCTGCAGCATTTAGAATCTGTCTGGCATTGGCTTCTGCGCCACTTCCCGCTGCCCCTACGGCAACTCGCTTGCCTTTAAGGTCAGCTATGGAATTTATTCCTTTATTTGCGAGGGTAACCAATTGAACAGTTTCAGGATATAGAGTTGCAAGGCCCCTTATGTCCTCATATTTGTCTTCAAAAAGCTCTACACCATTTGCTGCATAATAGACTATGTCATTTTGAACAAAAATGATATCAGCTTTGTTCTCTTTCATAAGGTTGATATTTGCTACTGATGCCCCAGTGCTCTGAGCAGTGGAGTTTACACCGGGTATGTTTTTGTTCCAGATTTCAGACAATGCTCCACCTAGCGGGAAATAGGTACCGGCTGTTCCACCTGTAGCAATGTTTAAAAATATTTGCTCTTGTTTTGCTTCCCCTTCCTGCTCTCCATTTTGAGGAGTACTGCTACCTCCTCCACAACCGGCAATCAATGCCATAACAAGCACAGCAGCAAGTATTATTGACAATACTTTTTTACTCATAATTTATCCCCCTTTTAATTTTAATTTATTTGGAGACAAACATAACAATAAAAATAATAACATACTCGTATACAATTTGTCAAATATACATAAAAACAAAAATACCCCTTAATTAGCTCACTACTTTATATTTTAGCACTATACTGATATATTGTCAAAAGTAATTTAATTTTATATTATGAGAATATTGCATTATTTAAGCTCTTTTTGTCACAAAATCGAAAAATATGTTTCAGCTAATTTATAATATAATTAAAACAGCTTGACTAATACTGGTTATTTTTGTATAATGAGAATGATTATTAATAATACATATGTTTTCGGCTAGAGAGGGGTGCAGTATGGCTGTAGATATTGAAGGCCTTATAAATGCAGTTTCAAAGTGCTGCTTGGGAGAGACTCAATGTGGAGTATGCGACCTGGATAATTGCCTCATAGGATATTGTAAAAAAATGCTGACCACTTCTTTAAAAGAGAACACTGAATTTATTGACGACGGTATAGACAATTTACCTTATTACGATACTAGATTTTATGATCAAGTATATATTGCCGATGCCATAGGTTACTTATTAAACCAGTGCAGAAACTGCAATCTTTACCATGACGAGGCTTGTATCATTAATATCATAAGAAGTGCTTTAGAAATTATTCTGCTCGGGGATGCACAGGAATACAAAGGCAGCGTTTTAATTTACCTAAGTGATATCAGACAAGTCAATGAAAGTGTTGCTGATATGATTCTTGAAGCTTTCAACAGGAGAAAGGAAGAGATGAGCCGAGAATAATTGTTTACCTTTAAATATATTAAATTTTTCAGGGAGGCATCGCAATGGAAAAAATTCAACTGGCAATTGAGAATGTGCTTGGTGTGACTAAGGGGACGGAGCTTCAAGGAGCAGTAAGGCAAAATTTCACCGGTGAAACAAAAGAAGCTGGTATCTACCTTGCACTGGCAAGACTTGCCCAACGCCAGGGCTACCCGGAAATTGGAGAAATCTTAAAGACCATCGCCTGGGAAGAGGTTGAACATGCTGCAAGATTTGCAGAGCTAAACGGCATGATACAAGATGACATTTTTGAAAACCTCCAGCAGATGCTTGAAGGTGAAATCTCTTCCAACAAAGATAAAAAACAAGCTGCAGATAAAGCCGCTGAATTAGGCATAGAAGCTGCCAGAGATTACTTTTACGAATCCGCCAAAGACGAAGCTAGACATGCCAGGATGATTGAGGGAATTTTAGCCCGATACAAAAACTGCTGCCAGTAAAACATTTAGTGAATTTTTCGGGACGGGTACAAAATATTCATCATGAATGAATAAAAAGGGACAGGTACAAATTATTCACCTTATTGGTACTAGAATAATTTGCACCTGTCTCTTTTACTTTACCCTAAAGCATTATTCCAGAATAAAAAGGACGGATTTTAACTCCAAATCTTCTCGTTTTTCTTTTCCAAAGATAATAGATTTAAGGGGCAGTTTTTGACACAGGTGGAACATTTTATACATTCTATATTGCTGAATTGATTGTTTTTATCAAACTCTAGATATGGAGTTAACTGAAAAGGGCATACTTTGGAACACTTACCGCACTTTATACACTTATCTGGATTTGAAATGGTGATTTTTGTTTCAGCCTTATCAGCTGCTCCCACTAATTTGCCAAGTTTGTAAGAAAGTTTTTGCATTGTGCCCATGGGGCAGAACTGACACCAGGTCCTGGGAGTTACAAACACGGCAAGTGCACCACCAACTATAAGTACCATTAAATATGTGGATACAAATACAATCCCCAGTTTATCCAAAAAATCAAAACTTCCCCACTGATTGACTACACTTAATATTCTCCTTGAAAAATTAAACATAAAGAATATAAAAAATCCTAAAATAAAATACTTTGATTTTAAAAACTTTGGTATTTTTATGTTTCGGCTTATAGGCAATAACATATCAAATAAAGAACCGTGGGGACAAATATTGCCACACCAATACCTGCCGGTAAAAAATGCCGTAATCATCAGCCCTGCCATGACAAGTATCACAAGCAGACCCAGTTTTGGCTCAAATAAACCTCCTATAGCAACTAACATAGTAAATATCCAGGCATACCTTCGCAGGGCGGTAAATGCCCTGTTGGTTTTAACATATTGTGTACCCATCATATCTCTCCCCTATCCCTTACATAATCTTATTTGATTATACTTATTATATATTTCGCTGTCAATATAATATGCGAAAAGCTCATCTAATGTTACCTGTATCTCTCCCCAAATATTTAAAAGCCGGGACCTAATATTCTTAATTAAAAAATGTCAAAATAAGGAGGATTTTGCATATCTTTCATCGAAAAATAATAATATTTTTAAGTAAAAGGAGGTCTACATTTTGCAAAAATCAATCAAAAAATTAATCGCCATTTGTATCGTCACCATTCTAGCAATTTCTGCATTGCCCTTTGTGGGCCTTGCAGCCGATGCTCCTAAAGTAATCCTCGATGGCAAGACACTTACTTTTGATGTGCCACCGGAAATCGTCAGCGGTCGTACCTTCGTCCCACTAAGGGCTATATTTGAGGAGTTGGGTGCACAAATTCACTGGGACAATGACACTAGAACTGTCACCGCAACAAAAGATTCGGTGAAAATAGTCCTAACAATTGGGGAATCATTCGCTTATATTAATGATGAAATGGTAAGCCTGGATGCTCCAGCGAGAGTGGTTTCAGGTCGAACCCTTGTGCCACTACGCTTTGTAAGTGAAGCACTGGGTTGCACTGTTGATTGGGATGGTGAAACTTGGACTATTACCATAACAAGCCCAACAGGTTCCCCATCAGAATCCACTACTTCACAAAAAGTAATGACACCAGAGGAAGCTGTTGCAATGTTTAGGGCAAGGCTTGAAGAGTTGGGGCTGCCCATTGTAGACAGCGGCTATGGCATTAGATTGGTATATGACAATAATTACTACGAGGATATAGTAGTAGATGGAGTAACATATTACTGCATTTGTTTCGTAGAAAGCTGGAGTGCTTGGGGAGGAATAGGTTTTTATGCAGTAAATTCCGTCACCGGAGAAATACATCAAATAATGCTAAACGAAGATGAATCTGGCAATCTCTACCATGAATTTCTTGAAAATATTACCGATGACGGGGCTTTCAAGAAACATTTCGGAATAACAGAATAAATGTGGACACGTGAAAACCCGTTTTTAGAAATTTTCTTCTAAAAACGGGTTTTTATAATGTTTATGAATATTTTGTACCCGTCCCCAAAAATTCACTAAAGAGTTATTAGAATGAGCTGTTTATTATTGCAAGCAAGATGCTAAAAAACAATACATTGAAAAAGCCAAACTTGCCACTGAGGCCCAGGGACACATCCCAAGGAGAAGAATTAATCAATCCTCCGGCAATTAAAGAAGTGGCGGAAAAAGGTGAAATCAATATGGCCAAAGCCCAACCCACAATAATTGTTAGGGCAAACCCCATATCAGTCAGACCTATACTTGTAGGCACTATTGTAGCAACAAGAGCCGTCCCGGTAGCCACCGGGTGAATCCCCACTAAAGAAGGCACTATGATCAAAAGCATAATTGAACAGATTAAAATAACCGGGTATTGATACATCCATACTGGCAGCAATTTTGGTATCATGGCACCTACGCCGGAGTATTCCAAGGCCTTGGAAAGAAAGCCTGCTGCTGTAAACAATGCCACCTGACTCATTACACTTAGCACTGTGTCGTAGTAATCTTTAATACCCTTCTTATAATTTTCCACCTTATTTTGAATCAAAGCAACAACTACAGGAAAGACCATGGCCACTATAGGTATAATTATCATTAAATCCCAAGGAGTTATTTTGCTCATCACCGCAATGGTGCAAATTAGTGCTGTTGAAAGGCCAATTAAGATAAATATTTTTTTCCAATCAACTTTTACGTCTTCTCGATTCTCCAGCCTTGGGTATTTATTGGGATTTTGCCGTATTTTAAACCACACTGCTATTGTATCTAGGGCCAAAGATATCAAGAAAAAACCTATACCCCAGGGAATAATCTGTATCCAGGGGATATTCATCTGTGTTGTGACAACCAAAATTGAGGCCCAAGCCGGTGACCAAAAACCTGAGGTACAGTATCCCCTAAGGAGTGATGCCATAAAAGTCTCTTCAGCACCGTATAGTTTTGCATTGTTCCTAAATAACTCAAAAACCAAAGTGACTGCCCCAACAGATATGACAACTCCAAAAATGTGGACTACAGAAAAAGTCAGCATACAAAAGGGCAATAAGCTTTGCATATGGGCCTGGGCTACATGCTTTAATTCCTTTTGGTAATCACTGTAGCTAAATGGCAGAAACATCATGGGAACAAGAATAAACAAAGTTATGAGATTGCCGTTTTTATCAAGGCCCAAAAGCCACCCATCAAAGGGAATCCTTTTCCAAAGCATGAGACATATCCCTGTAAGCATAAGTGCCAGGCAAATGCGGCGAGTCACCTTTGGCAATATTCTCATGGCATAAACAAAAATATAAGCAAGCAAAACACAGCAAATATAAAATAAAAGAGTGCTTTTTATAAAATAATTTGCCAGATGCAAAAGGGCAAATACGATAATTACATTTCTAATTCAGAACCACCCTTTCAATCTTTTTGCAAGTTATTATATCACAAACTCCTCTCCCTTACACTGCTCTTCAATATTAAATTAAACCCAACACATGTTGCCTTTAAATTCCTACGTTCAGTATAAATAAATTTTATGTGTGAAATATTAAATATG
>JAMNZY010000159.1 GCA_023622055.1 Bacillota bacterium | reverse complement strand
ATATTGTCAATTTCTTCTCCTTCTGATATTCCCCTTAGAATATTAAGTTGTGGTTCTATATAATATTCGTAGTAAAAACTCCTTCCATCAAAAGTTGCGATGATTTCTACTTTATCCGGCTGCACTCTTTTTATATATGTGGCAGAAGTTGTATTATTAACCCAACCATCCTCTTCAAAGAATAACCATTCAACAATTTCCTCATTTTCTAATGATATTACGCCGAATGTCCAAATATCATCCCAGCCATATGAGCTGGTTATTAATAATTCAGGGTATCTAGTATCACTACTATTTAATACAAAAAACTGTTTCGCTGACTCTATAAATGAAAACTTTAAAGGTATATCTAGTCCATAGGAATTGTGCATTTGGAAGAAATTTATTGGCCTAACTTTATAGTAATCACCTTGACTGTATGCTATTTTTAAATTTCCTGTCAATATCTCCTCCACTTTTCCTGTTGAACCATTTATGAAACTTCGATCCTTTTCTTTATTATATGCATCTCTTATAGTTGATTCAAAGATAACTTGTTTTAAGTTTTTATATTCATGAAAATTTCTAACTAAGTTCAAGTTTAAAAACTCAACAATATCCTTTAATGAAATAGCAAAATTTAGGTTTTCTGCTTCCCTTACTTTAAATGTTGTTATTCCGATTAATTGGCCCTTTTCATTTATCAGGGCACCCCCTGAACTTCCCGGTGATAAAGGTGCTGTTATCTGTATATAAGTCCTGTCTGCATCCTTTCTAATAGCAGATATGATTCCATCGCTCATGGTATTCATTAGCCCTCTTGGACTTCCTATTGTTACTATCTTTTGCCCCTCTTTAATGCTGTTTATGTCCCCTAATTCAATATATTTAGTATCTAGCCACTCCGGCGTTTTATCTATTTTTAATAGAGCTAAATCTATGAATGGATCTATTCCGATTATTTCAGCATACTTGTGTTCATTGTGAATCTTGTGGTCTTTGCCATTAAAGTAAACGATAATGGACTCCTCAGAACCTTCAATAATGTGCCAGTTTGTAAGTATGTGGCCCTCCTCACTAATCAGTACTCCAGAACCCTGAGTGGTCTCTGTCTCAATTTTCACAACGGCGCTTTTTAATTCTGCAATGTCTTCTAGACTTTTAATCCCTTCATCTTGGCTGATCTTGTCTTTGTCTTCAACAGATTCTTCAATGGATTCTACCACATTTGCTGTGTCTGGAATTGAAGAGTTAATTTCCTCTGTCTTTGGTTTCGATGTAATGTAGGCTGCCATTATTCCTATGGCAATTGAAAGGAAAAAGCAAAAAACAGCAATTGTGATAAACCCTATTTTATAGATTCTATTGTTTTCATCACATTTGCCCATAACAATCTCTCCATTTATTAAAAGCCACTTTATCCTTGTAGGATACACTTATATAGCCAGCCAAGTAAAACTAATAGGTTAGCATAAAGGCCTGACAAACTTGTGCGAAAGTAACTGTGTATACAAAGAAGTGAGGCCAAGCCGGGAACTCTTAAACAGAAAAACATGCCTCCTATTTTAATTTCATGGGGATGCCGGAAACCATAAAAATAACTTCATCTGCAAAAGCAGCCATTTTTTGATTTACTTCTCCAAGTAGATCCCTGTACAGCCTGCCTAAGGGATATTCAGGGACCAAGCCTAGACCCACTTCATTTGATACGATAATGAAATCTTTCTGCATTTTTTTCATTTGAGATATCATGGCATCAATTTCAGCTAAAAGGTCAGCTCTCAAGCTGTCCCATAGAGCTGTATCTGTAGCTTTTTCTAAAGGCAGCCAATTGGAAACCAATAGGGCCAGACAGTCAATTAAAACTATGGGAAAGCTGTGGTATGTATTATTTATCTCGATTTCTTTAAGTGCCCTTGATAGGTCTGCCTGTGAATTTTGATTCGATGAGCCATTTCTTCATCCAAGGCCTGGGCAGTAGCAATGTATATTACATTTTTGCCTGTTTTTAGAGCTTTGTTTTCAGCAAATCGGCTTTTGCCGCTTCTAGCTCCTCCAGTTATAAATGTTGATTTCATATTTATCTCCTCTTTTTCAAATTCTGTAATCTTTATTTTTCTTTTGGAAAAGTAGATAGATAAAGAAAGGGCCGCCAAAAAGAGCTGTCAAGATCCCTACAGGCAGTTCTGTAGGGGCGATAATGACCCTAGAGACAGTATCAGCCAGCATTAAATACAAGCCACCTATTAATGTGGACAGGGGAAATAACTGTCTGTGGTCAGGCCCAATAATCATTCTGGTAACATGGGGAATAATCAAGCCCACGAAGCCTATTACACCACTGACGGCCACTGCTGATGCTGTCAGCAATGCAGCTGCAGTCAGGGAGACCCTTTTTAGCCTTTCCGTATCTACCCCTGTAAAAAATGCAGTCTCTTCTCCCAGTTGCAATATATTTAAAGCCCTTAGGTTACAAAAGGCCATGGCAAAGCCCAAAATAGCATAAGGCAAGTTAATATATATCTCATTCCAACTTTGGGAAGCAAAGCTGCCCATGAGCCAAAAATATATATTGTGAAGTTTTTTGTCGCTAAAATACATAAAAAATGAAACTATTGCTGACAAAAAACTGCTGACAGCAACGCCGGAAAGAAGTAGTGTAAATGAATATGTCCGACCTCCAATGCTTGCCAGGCTGTAGACTAAAAATACCGTCCCCAGCGAACCGATAAAAGCGAAAAAAGGTGTTGAGCCGATTCCAAGAATTTTAAAACTGGGGAAAAACAAAATTCCCAAGGATGCTCCCAGTGAAGCACCAGCTGAAGCTCCTATAATATACGGATCCGCCATGGGATTTCTAAATATGCCTTGATATATAACCCCTGCTGCAGAAAGCTGGGCGCCTACCAAAAATGCCAGTATAACTCTAGGAAGCCTAAGGTGCAGCACTATTGCCTCATTAGTAATGGACCAATTTTCAGATAATCTACCTGCAAAAAATGGGATTTTGTTTAACAACATTTTTGCAATTTCCTTCGGCGGAATATATACCGAACCTATACCTAATGACAACATTAAGCCCACAACAATCCCAATTGTTACTAATATGTAAACCTTATACTCTTTATTTTTTCGATAGTTTTCAGCCATAATGTTTCTCCTCAAAAATAATATTCCCACCCGACAATGAGTGGGAGCTGCTGCCGGGTCCTGTGAAGTTTTATTTAAAGTTCAGGGTGTATTATCTTTACAAATTCTTCAAGACCGTCTACTAATCTGGGAGTAGCCCTTTGAACTAAATTTTCATCAATATAGAAAACCTTTTTGTTCTTTACTGCATTTATGCTGTCCCAACCTGGACGCTGCATTATGCTTTCTACTGTTTCCCCGTCAGATGTTCCGTGATAAGAAAAGATTATGATATCGGGATTTTTAGCTATAATCATTTCCTGGCTGTACTCTGGATAAGCATTACTGGCATCCCTTGCTATGTTTTCTCCACCTGCTCTCTGGATTATATCATCTACGTAAGTTCCTGGACCGGCAACCATAATGGGAGTATGCCACAATTCATATATAACCTTTGGTCGCTTGTCTGCATATCTTCTACTTTTTTGATTCTCGCCTTTAAATTGTCAATCAAATCCATTGCTTCCTTATGCCGCCCAGTTGCTTTTCCTATTATTTCTATGCTGTCGAGCATTTCATCAATATTTTCCGGTTCAATGGCCACTGATGGAACTCCCAATTTTTCTAGTTCTTCTATAGGTTTTAGATATATTCCCGTAGCTAATATTAAATCCGGATTAAGGGATATGATTTTTTCGATATTTGGATCTGAGTATCCTCCAATTTTCTCTTTTGTTGCCACTTCTTCAGGATAGTCGCAATAGTCGGTAACGCCTACAATTTTGTCACCAAGGCCTAAGGCATATAAGATTTCTGTGTTGGCAGGTGATAGCGAAATAATTCTCTCTGGAAGTCTTTCAATTGTTACTTCTCTTCCTATTTGGTCTGTTATTGTCAAAGGAAATCCGTCAGAAACATCTTCACGGTTATTTGGTTCTGTTATTTCTGGCTCTTTGTTACAGCCAACTGTAAATGCAGTAATAAACAAAACGGTAAGTACTAATAGTATTATTTTTGTTTTATTTTTCATGGGAACTTCTCCTTTTTCTCGTATTATTAAAATAACCCGGCCTTCCTATAGAAAAAGCCGGGTTGTGCTCACAATTACAGTACCCTCCTTTCTCCCGAAGGCTAGCAGTACTTTCCTCTAACAGGCAGGTTTCCTGGCTCTCAGTTCATCTTTCCTGCACCTTCCCGGTTTCCCAGTGGTATCGCAGTACATCCCTGATTACAGTGGCGGGACCGCTCAGGATTTTCACCTGATTCCCTTTTAACCTTTCGGCACCTGTTAGGACTCATTATTTGTTTTGTACTATTATACACTTCATAGTTTCCCTGTGCAAGAAAAAGGCAACTTTAGCTGCTATTGATTTTCTGGCTGCGGCCACAATTTTGTGTTAAATAAAATCTCACCTATCAAATAGCCAATTGCTGCTGTTATAAGCCATCCAAACCCGTTTTCCCACAAAGGAATATGAGATAAAATTTTGCCTAAGTACCCCAAGTCAATTTCAGCTGCCTGTAAACCATAAAATAGGCTCACAGAAAATGTCCCAACTACAGTAGTTAAGTATATTGACTTATTTTTTATAAAACTATCAAATAAATTTAAGGTTATCATTACTATGACAACAGGATACAATGTTACCAGTATAGGCTCTGATAAGCTAATTATTCCCTCTACGCCAATATTGGAAATAAACATACTGCTTATTGCCGTAGTCACCACCACTGCCTTATATTGCAGTTTGTCCCTGGTAATTTCACTAAAAAAGTTTCCTGTAGCTGCAGTAAGACCTACAGCTGTAGTCAAACAAGCCAAGGCCACTGCAATGCCCAGTGATATCTTGCCAATCGGTCCCATTAAACTATCTGTTATGTCGATAAGTAAGACAGCCCTATCTATAGAATTAGGGTATAATGAAGAAGCAGTAGCTCCTAAATACATGAGGCCTCCATAGACTAAAAATAAGCCCACAGCAGCTATAATTCCCGCAAAAATGGCCAATTTTATTTGATGGTCAGATTTGGTATAACCTTTAGACTTTAAACTGTTAATAATAATTCCTGCAAAAACAATTGAGGCCAAAGCATCCATGGTCTGATAACCCTCAATAAAACTTTTTCCAAAAGGCTCTCTAACTTCTGTGACTACTATTTCACCAATGGGATGCCAAATTCCCTGAATTATTATAACTCCCAACATTAAGAGCAAGATCGGAGTTAATATATTGCCTAATATGTCAATAACTTTAGATTTGCTAATAGAAAAATAAAGAGTTAACAAAAAAAATATAATAGATGATATGATGGGGCTTATGCCTGGAAATATGTGTTTGACACCAACCTCATAAGTTGTTGCCGCAGTTCGTGGAATTGCCAGCATGGGGCCTATGCACAAAATCACCAAAGTCCCCAATAAAACACTAAAGCCGCGACTTATCTTGCCAGCAAACAGCTCTAAAGAGCCTTTGTTTTTCGCCATCGCTATAATACCTAACAATGGCAAACCTATTCCCGAAAGTCCAAAACCTAAAACAGCACTGTTCCAACCATCGCCAACTTGAAGACCAATATATGGAGGAATAATCATATTCCCTGCTCCAAAAAACATTGCAAATAATGCAAATCCAACAGTAATTAAGTCTTTCGTCTTATACCACTTCACATATATCCTCCTTGATGCTGTAAATATTAGTGTTTATTATTTATTAATCGTATGGGACCTAGTTTTAAGCTCAATACTCTACATTATAACATAAATAAGCAAGCCCATATAAGCTTGCTTATTTAAACAGTACTGTTATCGTGTTTTAGCATTTTTTTCACAAGTGCCCCAATTTTTCCAGTCTCTTCTGCTGTTAATTTATCCCAACCCAAATGCTTAGCCTTTTCCCAAAGGCCCAGCTCCATAGCAGCCTCTATTTTTAGTTTCTCATTTGGACTTGGGTTCTTCTGTTTTTTCTTCCCCACTAAAACTCACCTCGATTTTATGTTGCCCTGGGAAGACGATTTTATTCTAACTACATGATTGGTGAGTTTATCTTTTCCATCTCCTCTTTTACCATATTTCGTATGTCCTCAGGATTGTCCATGGAAAGTGCCTTTTGGGCAATTTCTTTTGCTTTTTCATAAGTCAAAGATCGTATTATGTTCTTAACCTGCGGTATAGAAGATGCACTCATGGAAAATTCATCAAGGCCCATTCCCAAAAGAATGGCAGTGGCCCAAGGATCACCCGCCATCTCGCCGCACATTCCCGTCCACTTCCCGGCTTTATGAGAAGCATCGATGACATTTTTGATAAGCCGCAAGACTGCAGGATGCAGTGGCTGGTACAAATGGGAGATATGTTCGTTCATACGGTCTACTGCCAAGGTATACTGAATCAGATCATTTGTCCCTATGCTGAAGAAATCCACATCTTTAGCCAAAATATCTGCTATAACTGCTGTTGAAGGGATCTCTACCATAATTCCCACTTCAATATTCTCATCAAAGGGAATGCCTTCTGCTTTCAGCTCTTCTTTGGCCTCCTTTAATATGGCGTTGGCTCTTTTTATCTCTTCGGGACCTGACACCATAGGATACATAATCTTTGCATTTCCGTAAGCACTTGCCCTTAAAATAGCTCTGAGCTGGGTTTTAAGTATCTGAGGCCTGTCAAGGCACATGCGAATAGCCCGCCATCCCAAGAAGGGATTTAGCTCTTCAGGCATATCAAGGTAGGAAAGCTGTTTATCGCCACCGATATCAAGAGTCCTAATAATAATAGGTCTTGGGGCCATTTTTTCTATTACTTCTCTGTAAGCTTTGTACTGTTCTTCTTCTGTGGGCAGTGCATCTCTGTCCATATACAAAAACTCAGTGCGGTAAAGGCCTACACCTTCTGCTCCATTTTCCAAGGCACCTTTCACATCACGGGGTGTACCAATATTGGCAGCAAGCTCCACTCTGCGCAGTTTGTCACTGGTTTCCGCCGGCAGATCCTTTAGTTCTCTCAATTTTTTGCGATACTCTAAGTAGTTTTGTTTTAATATTTCATATTCTTTTAATACGGATTCTTCCGGATTTATGTAAATAGTTCCTTTGTTACCATCAACAATAACAGTATCGCCTTCTTGCACTTTGTCTGTTGCATCAACTAAGCCTACTACTGCAGGTATTTCCAAAGATCTGGCCATTATTGCAGTGTGAGAAGTGCGGCCTCCCATATCTGTGGCAAATGCAAGGACATTGTCCTTGTCCATTTGAGCTGTATCGGAAGGTGTTAAATCCTTGGCAATTATAATGACCTTTTCTGAAAAGACAAGGCTGTCCGTGGGGATACCCAATAAATTCTTTATTATCCTCTCTCCCACATCTTTAATGTCCGCTGCCCTTTCTTTCATATATTCATCTTCCATATTTGAGAAGATTTCTATGTAATTGTTTACAACTTGTGATACGGCATTATCTGCAGTAATTAGTTCTGATTTGATTTTCGTCTTTATTTCGTCTAACAAGACTGGATCTTCCAGGACCATTAAATGGGCACCAAATATTTCAGCTTTATCAGCGCCCAGCTCTCTTTCTGCTTTTTCCTTGATTTTCATGATCTGAGACTTTGAAGAGGCAATAGCTTCGTCAAGTCTTTTAATTTGAGCTTCCAGGTCTTCTTGAGCAATGACTTCAGTATTAATATTGATCTGATAAGATTTTATTACATGGGCCTTCCCAATAGCTATCCCGGGTGATGCTGCAACCCCCTTGAGCATTTAACCACCTCTATCAATTATGTTCTTTTTTAATCACTTCACTTACTTCTTTTACAATTCTATACGGTTTTGTAATAATCCTTATGGGCAGTGACAGGATAAATTTAGTTAAATCTTTTTCCAGCTCTTCAGTCATTCTATAAGGTTTTGTAAGTATGCGCTCAATAAAATCTATGGCATAGTTCCCTATTAGTTTTTCACGTCTTATCTCGATTTCGCTGCCACATTCCATGCATTTTATGCTTTTTAAAGTTGTGCCGGCATATGAAACCTCATGAGAAGTATCTTTGTTGCAGTGAAGGCAAAAAAGTTCTGCCTTCATTTTTGAGGTCATTTTAGACCACCTCACTTCACCTTAAAGGTTTTGTCCTGTAACCTTCTCAGTTGCAAAACCGTAGAATCTTCGTCTAGTGTAACCATGTCGTAGGTTATTGTTTCGCCTTTTTTTACATCAGTTTTAAGAACAGTCTTATCATTGATCAAGCCAATGGGGACAGCATTGTCTTTACCAGCATTTTCTGCCGTATCAATTACACCATATACTGTGTATCCTCCAATTCCATCGAGATGCTCTCCAGCTTTTAGGTCCTTTTTGGCAACAGCCACTGTTTCTGACACAGGAGCCCCGGCAGGAGCTATGGTTGGTTCTTTGTACAAGAATGCCCTGGCGGCTGAAAGGGGTGTCTCAATACACACTAGATGAAAGGGCCTGTATAAAACATAATTGGGGCCATCTCCCATTGATACATATTTCATTATTTCTCTAGTTATTTGATATTCGGAACTGACAACGGCAAAAACTCCAGGAGCAATGCCCAATACGTAATCTACGACTTGATATCTGTCAAGGATTCCTCCCTGCTCCTTTAGACTAAAGAGTCTTGGCAAATCTTCTATCTTGGCAAATGGCCCAATTAAGCCCCTTTGGGATGGAACAAATCCTAAAGCATTTGACACGGCTGTTAGCTCTATCATTGTATTGGTAGCATCTACAAAAGATGTGAGCATTCTAGGGTTTACTCCTTTTTCCAGAGCTTGCTTTCGCAAGGTGTCTGGAGTTGCATCCCGATTTATTGGATTGTTCTTCCCTTTGCCCACGGCTATTACATTAAAGCCCAAAGCATCTGCAAAGTCATATAGCTCCTTGATAGCACCAGGTTCATCTCCTGCAGACACAGTATATACAATGCCTGCGCTATCTGCCTTTTTTTTGAGAATGGGGCCTACTGTAGCATCAGTTTCTACATTTAGCATGACAATGTGCTTTCCGTTGTATATGGCTTTTAACGCCGTTTGAGAACCAATTTCGGGCACCCCAGTAGCTTCAATTATCACATCTACAGGAGCCACCTTTGTCACAACTTCAAAATCTTCAGTTACTACGAACTTACCGCCTTTTATTGCCACTTCTGCTTCTGAGACAGTATTGGTCACAACAATATCGTCCCTGTCAACTCCTGCAAGCTGAAAAGTCTCTGTTGCTTTGGCCACTGTACTATTAGCTATAATAGGTATGCGCATACCCTTCATTTGAAATACTTGTGTTACAATTCCTCGACCCATTTGACCTGCGCCCACAAGGCCAATATTTATGTGTTTTCCGCATTCATCAAGTTTCCTTAGTGCTGTATTTATATTTAGCATACTGATGCTCCTTATATTACTAAATAAATCACTGTGTTAAAAAATCACTGTGGACTTTCAATAACGATTTTTTCACCAAGGTCTACAGATAAAGGCTCGCTGCCTTTTAAGTGGATATCGCCCGGCATTTCGGGTGCTTGTTTTTCATCGAATTTGAGGCATACATGGCCCATAAGTCTAAGATTGCTGTTTGCCTTTTCTCCAACTGCAGTAACTGTATAGGCTCTATTACCGATGTATACTGTATCGCCTACTTTAATGTCTTCAACAAGCTCTCCGCCGCTGTGCATTATGGATATGTCTTTCATTTCTAATGGCATTTCTTTTTTAGAAAAAAGCACCATGATTTTTTGGCTGAAAAACTTTTTGGCCATTTCGCCTATCTCTATAACTGTGGTCTCATATTTTATCATA
>JAMNZY010000029.1 GCA_023622055.1 Bacillota bacterium | reverse complement strand
AAAAAAAACTCAGGTATTCCTGAAAGTTCATTTCCATTCATATCGTAGCCTTCCATCAGCTTCGTTGCAGCCTGAAGAATGTGTACCGAATCCAAGTCAAAAACTCCGCGAGCTTCTGGATGGTCGCCTACACTAGGGTGGTCACCAGTTAGTGCTAATACATTTTTAATGCCCAAAGCTGCTGCTGACAGCAGCTCTCCTTGAATAGCTATGCGATTTCTGTCCCTGCCGGTTATCTGCATTATTGGTTCCAGGCCTTCATCAAGTAAAATCTTTGCTCCTCCCAGGGAAGATGCCCTCACTACGGAACTTTGAAAATCTGTTACATTTACCGCATCGACCCTGCCCTTAACCCCTCGGGCACATTCCCTTATACGATCGAAATTGATGCCTTTTGGAGGAGCCATTTCCGCAGTGATGACAAAATCTCCTCTCTCTATTTTTTCTCTGAAACTCATCTAACCTTCCTCCTATCTACCAACGGCAAGCTTTCTGGGATGTGCCCCTTTGCTGTAATCCTTGGGGTCTTTTATGTCTAGTATTGTATGGAGTAAATTTTGTTCTTCCAGGCGATTGTAGATTAAAACCCAGGCACAATCATTTTGCGGATTTACTTCACATTTGCCATTTTCAGCTCCACCACAGGGACCGTTTAACAAACTCTTGGCACATTTTGTTATGGGACATATGGCGGCAGACCAACCAAGCTCGCACCGGCCACAAACTTTGCAGGCTTCGGCAAATTCGCCAATTCTCTCGATTTCTCCAATAAATAGGGTGTCATTGGCGGGATATACAGGGATCTTTACAAGATTTGCCACAGTCTGGGCACCATTGCCACAGGCCATACACAAAAGGGCGTCAGCCTCGGCAAGGGCAGCCTTTTGTTTTCTTAAGGTTGCTCTTGCTTGCAGCTTATGACAAGACGGGTCCAAAACTACAGAACCAGTGACAGCTTTCCCTTGTTTTTCAAGTTTTTCTTTCATTTCATCGATCTGTTGCTGACCACCTGTCATACAAGATGTTGCACACAAACTACAGCCGGTGATAAAAATTTTATCTTTGCCTTTTAAATAATTTAAAATTTCTTCAAAAGGTTTTTGTTTAGATATAATCATAATATTTTCCCCCTATAGCCCCTCTTGGCGCTTAAAGGCCTCAACTACATGCTTGGCAAGGACTGTAGATGTGACAGAACCAACTCCTCCCGGTACAGGAGTAATTTGCCCTGCAACTGAACTCACATTGTCAAAATCTACATCTCCGCACATTTTTCCCTCTTCATCAAAGTTAATTCCCACATCAATGACAACGGCACCATCACTCACCATATCCTTTGTAACCATGCGGGCTTTTCCTGCTGCGGCAATGAGTATTTCAGCTCTCTTGGCTTCACTGGCCAAATCTTTTGTCCTGGTATGACAGATTGTAACTGTGGCATTGCGCTTTAAGAGCATCATTGCTAAAGGTCTGCCTACTACCATACTCCTTCCAATAACTACTGCCCTTTTGCCCTTTATTTCAATTCCATAGTGATCCAAAATCTCTATCACAGCTTGGGGTGTACATGGAGGAAATCCATCACTGTCACCGCTCATTACCTTACTTACATTGATGGGATTAAAGCAGTCCACATCCTTTTCAGGTGCTATTTTATACTTGACTACATCTTCCGATATCTGCTCAGGAAGAGGTCTCATGATAATTATGCCGTGTATTTTGGGGTCATTGTTTATCCTGTCAAGAACTTTCAAAAATTCATCCTGACTTATTTCTTCTGGCAGTTTTTCTACCTGACAGTCTATACCTATATCAGTGCATCGCTTTACGGCAGCTCTGATATAGGAGGCAGAATCTGGCCTATCTCCTGCCATTACTATACAAAGGCCGGGTGTCTTACCTGATTGTTTTAGTTGTTCAACTTGGACAATCAGCTTTTCCTTTAATGCTGCAGCTACTTCCTTGCCGCTGAGTATTTTAGCCATTTATGATACCCCCTTTTTTGTAAGTCTTTGTTCCACTTTAGCGTAAGTTTCATCGGCAATTTTGATACCCTCTTCCACTAGGGCATCCATTTCCTTACTGACTTTAACCACAAAGCTTTCATCTTTGATACCGTTCAAATTAATTATGACATTTAGCTTTCCACTGATTAAAGCAGCCTTAAGGCACAGCACCCCTACACCTACATCACTTAAAGCCATAATGGAACCAATTTCCCCAAGTCGTGCCTGAAGCTTTATGGCCTCTAAGGCGGTTCTGATAATGTCCATGGGTACACTGCAGGCTTGTTTTAATGCCTTTTCCATGGCTTGCTCCCGAGCTGCCTTTTCTTCAGGTGTACCTTTCGGCATCTGGTAAACCTTTGCCACTTCACCAAAGACTTCGGCATCCCCATCTACCATTGACAGCAAATCTTGCTGCAGTTTTGTTGCCTTTTCCATAATTGCATAAACTTCTGATTCTACATCTTTATACTTCTTTTTACCCACAGTCAAATTACCGACCATGTTGCCTAAAGCCATTCCTATTGCACCCACTAAAGCCGCTGCCCCGCCTCCCCCGGGAACTGGTTCTTTAGAAGCCAGCACCTCAACAAAATCTTTACAACTTTTTTCGATTAACACAGGCTTCCCTCCTCAAGATTTTTTTGAGCATCCCTTGCCGCATATAAATTGATATATGCCGCTAAGTGCATAGGTGAGTCCTTTATTTCAGGATCCATTTGACTGCTTGAAAGGCAAGGGTATGTATGCCACAATTTGTTGGCAGTATTAACTATATTTTCCACATTTATCCCTATAAGTCCAGAGGCTACATGGTATGTGGCACCACAAGGTGATGAACATACAACTTTTACATCTGTCACACGGCCTCTTTCGTCAATTGCGAGCCGGTATCGTGGTTTTCCTATTTTAAATTGGTCTATAAAATAGTCTATATATTTAAACTTTCCTTTGGAAAGAGAACAGAAAGGTCTGGGAAAAGCATATTCAAGGCTTTTTTCTTCACACATGCCCTCGAGTTTTTTGACTAGGGAAGTGGTGAGCCAAGATGGGTCTTCCCGTGGAATAATCACTGCCCTGCAGCCTGCATCAGGAACTTGCTTAATAAGTTCGATAAGTATATCTGGATGGACTCCTACGGCTATGAAAATATCGTGAGTTGGAATAGGCTCTTTTATATACATCCTGGCATCATCTATAAGTTCAGGAAGCACCGAGGGAAAAAGCATAGTTCCAGCAATGTCTTTTGAAAAATCCAGTGGGAGTTTTTTTCTGAATTCATAGCAGGCCTTAGTGCACAGAGTAGAATCGCGTTTAAAGTTTGTAAGATGGGGCAAAAACTTTCGCCTTGCAAATTCTCCTCCGTATTTGACCTGAAAGAAACCAGGCAAGTCAGGAGTGTCTTTGCTGGCTGCAATGAAAAGTCTTAGTCGTTTCATGGGAAGGCCACCTTTATATATGTGATAACTACTTAAATGTGCTTAGTTATTTGGCAGTCGTCATGTAATGCCGTTGGCTCACTGGCATCACATGACGACCTATATGGTCTGCAGAAGCTTTAAAACAGACCTGTTATCCTTCCATTTGCATCTACATCGATGTTTTCTGCGGCAGGTCGCTTCGGTAGGCCAGGCATTGTCATAATAGCACCGGTAAGCACTACCACAAAGCCGGCACCGGCAGAAACTCTTACGTTTCTTACGTTTATATTAAATCCGGTGGGTCTGCCCAACAGTTTAGGATCATCAGACAGAGAATACTGAGTTTTGGCTATACATACAGGCACATTTCTAAAGCCTAACTCTTCCAATTCCTTTATTTCTTTTAAAGCTGCAGGTGCAAACTCAACTCCATCGGCACCGTATATTTCTTTGGCAATAGTTGTGATTTTATCGGCAATTCCCATATCCAAGTCGTAGATGGGCTTATAGTTGTTTTCGCTTTCTTCAATGATTCTAATAACTTCTTTGGCAAGCTCTAGGCCACCTTCACCGCCCTTAGCCCAAACCTCAGAAAGCACGGCGTTTACACCCAAGCGCTTGCACTCTTCTTGAACTAGAGCAAGTTCACTATCAGTGTCAGTTGGGAACTTGTTAATGGCCACAACTGCCGGTATACCAAATTTTTCCGTTATGTTCTCCACATGTTTCAATAGATTTGGCAGGCCTTTCTTTAGAGCATCAAGATTTTCCTGATTCAAATCTTCTTTTTTGACACCGCCGTTATATTTCAGGGCGCGGATAGTTGCCACAATCACAACAGCATCTGGCTTAATCCCTGCCATACGGCATTTTATATCCAAAAATTTTTCAGCTCCCAAATCTGCGCCAAAGCCTGCTTCAGTTACTACATAATCAGATAGCTTCATAGCCATCTTTGTGGCAATTATGCTGTTACATCCGTGAGCTATATTGGCAAAGGGTCCTCCGTGAACAAATGCAGGGGTACCTTCTAATGTCTGCACTAAGTTGGGCTTAAAAGCATCTTTTAAAAGGGCTGCCATGGCCCCTTGAGCTTTCAATTGTCCTGCTGTAACTGGCTCGCCATCATATGTATAGCCTACTATGATTCGAGCTAAACGATTTTTTAAGTCCTCCATATCACTGGCCAAACAAAATACTGCCATGATTTCTGAAGCCACAGTTATATCATATCCGTCTTCCCTGGGAACTCCATTGACTTTCCCGCCAAGACCATTTACAACAAATCTCAATTGGCGATCGTTCATATCTACACATCTTCTCCAGGTGATGCGTCGAGGGTCAATGTTTAGCTCATTTCCTTGATAAATATGGTTATCAATCATGGCTGCCAAGAGATTGTTAGCTGCTCCTATAGCATGAAAATCCCCTGTAAAGTGTAGATTGATATCTTCCATTGGGACTACCTGAGCGTACCCGCCACCGGCGGCACCACCTTTTATACCAAAGACTGGGCCCAGGGAGGGTTCCCGTAAGGCAATCATGGCATTTTTGCCCAGTCTCCTCAGCGCATCACCTAGGCCTACGGTGGTAGTAGTTTTCCCTTCTCCAGCTGGTGTGGGATTTATAGCTGTGGTAAGTATAAGTTTGGCATCCTTCTTGTCCTCATACCTCTTTAGTAGATTGTAATCAATTTTTGCCTTGTACTTTCCGTAGTATTCTAAATCATCTTCAGTTAGGCCAATTTTTGCAGCTACATCCTTGATGTGCTCAAGTTTTGCTTCTTGGGCAATTTCAATATCGCTCTTAAAAGTCATTTTCGTTTCCCCCTTATTCTTAGTTAACTTTTAATTGTCAATCGCCTTTAAAATACTATCCTTAATAGATTCCACTTGGTTGGTATAAAGTATACATGTCTTAAAAGGAGTCTCTCCCAACCTGTCTACTTCTACCAAATCAGGGTCATAAGAGAGAAAACCTAGTACCGGGACATCACCACAGGCTTTTAAAATATAATCTTTTTCTTCTTTGTTTCTGATTTTGTTACCTACTGCAAAGATCTTTTTTACTCCCAGGTCTTCTGCCAATTTTTTAATGGTTTTTAAGGTGCGGATGCTCCTCTGCCCCGGCTCAACTATTACTATGAAAGCATCCACACAGTCTGCCGTTGCTCTTCCCAGGTGCTCAATTCCCGCTTCCATATCCAGAATCAGGGCTTCTCGCATGCCCAAGAGCAGATGCTGGGTCAGTGCCCGCAAAAAGGCATGTTCAGGGCAGATACAACCAGAACCTCCTGCTTTTACTGTACCCATCACCAAGAGCTTTACCCCATCATGTTCAATGCAATATTTTTCCGGTATGTCGTCTACTTTGGGGTTCAACTTGAACATCTGGCCAATTGCTCCCGGCCTGGCTTCCGTCCTTTGTGCAATTAAATCCTTTAATTCCGAAAGAGGTGTTATAGATGAAACTTTTTCTTCTGGAAAGCCTAAAGCCATGGAAAGATTTGCATCAGGATCTGCATCCACAGCCAGCACCTTATATCCGTCTTCTGCTAATATTCTTGAAAGGACTCCTGCAAAAGTGGTTTTGCCCACACCGCCTTTGCCAGTAATCGCTATTTTCATGGGCAACACATCCTTAATTTTTTAGGTATTTAAATTCCCAGAGCTTTGCGTTTTGCCTCAATATGTTCAAGAATCTTTTCGGCTGCATTCTTTGGATCAGATTCTATATTAAATCTGCCCCCATAAATATTCTCCACATCTTCAGTGAGGAATTGAGTTAAGTTTTCAGAACCAGTTATTTGAGGCGCTACTCCCAACATTGTATAAACACCAGATGCCACTACGTAAGTGCCGATGGCTAGAGCTTTTTCCGACATCCATTCAGGAGCTGCCCCTGCCACTGGCAAGTCTGTTATATCTACATT
>JAMNZY010000127.1 GCA_023622055.1 Bacillota bacterium | reverse complement strand
TTTAGAATTAGTCCTTACAGTGCCATCAGCAGTAAACAGCCCTTGTAAAAAGCCTTGCACAGCAAAATAGGGTGCCTTAAACAGGGTTTCTGGAACTTCTTTATCCTGTGCGCTGACACTTTTTACACCAAGGTTTTTGAAGAAATTCACCATGTATTTGCTGTGATAAGTTAAATGATAAACACCATTATTTTGTTTTACTTCACGTATGTCTTTACCGTACATACCATTAATAATGCCTTTAAAATAAATAATCCAGGATCTCTGTATCGTCTTTACCGAAAGCAAATCCGACGCTAAAGTTTTCATCTTGGTCTCTGAGCCAGCCGTCCCCTACCAGCCATCCTAAGACCTGTCCCAATTCTCGAGACCACTTTTGGGGAAAATTAAATGTATATGTTCTACCATTTTCCCCTTTATATTTATTAATAACTGAAAAAGGAAGTTTATCATTTTTTGAAAAACTGCCTTCCCCTGACTGAATTAAGACTTCATCTCCTGGTTTAATATCTCTAAGCTCTTTCCAACCTTCAGTTGTCAAAAATCTGTGATCAGGAGTTGCTTTAATGTTGTAACCTGATTTTGTTACAAGACGCATTACATCTTTTTTCCCATTGTTGTAAACCTGTACAACCGGATTTAAAGTTGTTCCCGTAATTCCCATATTAGGCACAGCTTCAACAAGTTGTCCATCATTGGCTACCATTAATTGAGTCATTGGAACCCTGTTGTCAGTAACTATTCTAAAACCGCCTTTTTTATATCGGCTATAAAGTTCATCAATTCTCACCAACCCTTCCTCTGTTGCAACTAAAGTATCACCAGTCACACATGGGTTGGTGCTTTCGATGGCTCCTACAGAAGGAGTGGGGTTGTATTCATTTATTCTATCAATAAAAACAATTCCAGGCTCACCGTTGTTCCAAGCCATGTCCACAATTAAATCAAAAACTTCCCTGGCTTTCAGTCTACCGGTGACCTTATTGGTGTGGGGGTCTATCAAGTCATATTCCCCGTCATTTTTCAGGGCTTCCATAAACTTATCAGTAATTGCCACACTTATGTTGAAGTTGGTGATTTCCTTGTCATCTTGTTTACATCTTATAAAATCTAAAATATCCGGATGATCCACCCGAAGAATGCCCATGTTGGCACCCCGACGGGTCCCACCCTGTTTTACCGCTTCCGTAGCAGAATTAAACACCTTCATGAAAGATACAGGCCCTGATGCTACGCCTCCTGTAGACTTTACCATGGCACCTTTTGGCCGAAGGCGTGAAAAGCTAAATCCTGTTCCGCCACCACTTTTATGTATAAGAGCTGCTGACTTAATGGAATCAAAAATTCCCTCCATGGAGTCTTCCACAGGCAGCACAAAACAAGCCGATAACTGACCGAGCTCTCTACCGGCATTCATCAATGTGGGGGAATTCGGGAGAAATTTTAATTCTGCCATTTCTTCATAAAACTTTTTTGCCCAAGTTTCACTCTTTCCTTTGGAATACTTATCCTCTGCCTTGGCTATCGCACGAGAAACTCTGTCTATTAGGGCTTCAGGTGTTTCAATAACCTTACCTTCTGCATCTTTCGCCAGATAGCGCTTCTCGAGAACAACTTTGGCGTTTTCCGTCAATTTCAATTTTTTACTACCCATTTATATCACCTCATCTGTTTCTGCCCTTTTCTCTTTATATTACCCCTTTGTCGTTTGCCCTAAATGAGACCAAAATAAAAAGAGGTAAATTATACTATATGTAGTGTGTCAATATGATTATATAATACTATATATTGACTCCGCAAAATCAACCAAGGCTTGTTTAATATATTTTAGTCTCTCATTTACAGTATAGCTATCTTTCCCTTAGTATTCTATATTATTATAAAAAAACTATAAAATAGAAAAAGGCGATCTTCAAGACCGCCATTTTTAAGTTTAATCTTGCTCTTTTTTATTTTTACAATCTTTGCATAGGCCGTAAAATAAACTTGTGTGAAATGCCACTTCTACATCGTTATTTAGCTCAACTTGCCTGTCCAATTCTTTGTCCACCGGACAACCTTTTATATCCATTACTTTTTCGCATTCAGTGCAGACAAAATGATAGTGGTTTTCCGGGTTGCCGTCAAAACGGCTGTACTTACTTCCAAAGCTAAGTTCTGTTATTTCTCCTAAATCACGAAGCTTACCTAAGTTTCGATAAACTGTGCCCAGACTGATATTAGGCATTTCTTTTTTTACCTGCTCATATATCCAATCTGCAGTAGGATGAGTATCTGCGCTTCGCAAAGTCTTTAAAATTAAATCCCTCTGCTTGGTTTTACGAACAAAACCTTTTTTCTTATCCATTTACATAACCCTTTTTATTTTTTGTCCTCCTTAGGTGTTTCCACCTTTGTAAAGGTATCTCTGGCTTCACATTCTGGACACTTTCTCGGCTTACAACGACCTTCCTTTTCAAAACCACAGGCACTGCACTTATATAATGCCATTATAAACACCTCCGTAATAATAATGATTACTATTTATTACAGTATATCTTAAATCTCTGTGCATGTCAAATTTCAAAATACTATATTAGTTGTTTGTATCATTTATAAATAGTATAGCATTTTAGCTTTAAATTATAAACTGTTGTCTTTTATTTTAACAAAAATTTTTTATTTTACCTGTTGACTTTTGGTCTCGATTGTGTATAATAAAACTATCATACATGTATACAATTATTCAAGGGAGGTTTGCCCATGATGTTCGATGGTTTTCTATTAAAAGAGCATATAGATGTTTTAGAGGATTACATTCTAGAATTTCTCTATCAGTCAGGATATATGGAAGATTAAAAAAAAGAAGGGTAATCTTACGCCGCTTCTTTTTTTTTTTAACTTTATGATGATAAATACTGCATAATTTTAGGCAGCTCACTTTCTGCTACTTTTTCACCGTATTTTACAATTTCAGGTATGCGGTGAAAATCTTTATAACCTACACCCTTTATGTCGGGATAAATATAATAGCCTGGATGCTCCTTTCTTATATAATGGGACAGCTCATCCCCCATTATGTCAATAGTTGCCATTAAAATATCTACAATTGATTTAACTTTAGGCCGGCTTTCTGATACCCCTAAATCTACACCTATAATTTTAGTTGCCTTCTGGGCATGTAATATATCCACAGGTATGTTGTTTTTAATTCCTCCATCTACCAACATGCGGCCCTTAACTACTTTTGGAAGGAATATGCCGGGTAAAGATATACTTGCTCTTACTGCCGTAGCAAGACTTTGATCTGTTATAAAAACAGTGTTATTCATTTTCTTTTTTGGAACATTTTTTCTCGGGCAAAAAACCACAGTTTCTCCAGTATTTATGTCCACACTGACTGCTGACATGGGAACTTTCAGGTCGTTAAAGCCCTTTTTGTTAAAAGTCTCTTCAAGAAATTCCTCAATTTTTTCTCCTTTAAAAAGTCCTTTTGGAAAAGACCAATAAATCATCGGTTTCTTAGACCAATAAAAATAATAAAACAATAGCAGTAAATACACTGCTGAAAATGTAGGATCAAGGATACATACCGGATTAACTTTTTTTAAATCCTCAACAAACTGTTCCAAGTCTACTCCTGCAGCGTATAAGGCACCAACTATGCTGCCTGCACTGGTTCCTGCTATTATATCGGGGAAAATTTGATTTTTTATAAGCACATTTAAAATCCCAAGGTGAACTGCACCTCTCACGCCTCCACCGCTTAATGCCAAGCCAATTTTGTAGCTTTTCCTGCCCACATTTACTCCCCCTTATACACCTTGCCTTAATATATAAAATATTAAAGAAGGGGGATTTTGTTAAAAAAAATTAAAATCCCGCCCTGTAAAGGTGCGGGATTTGGTGTTTGGGTATAAATTAACGCGGAGGTAATTCAGGTTTTTCACCACAGCGCTCAAGGAGTGCTAACCATCTCTGGTCTACTTCTTCTTGGATCCGCTTTATGATATGCTCATTTCCAGGAGCAAACAGATGGCGGAACCTTCCTTGAGGTTTCAAGAATTCTTCAATGGGAACATATTTTTTAGGCTTTTTGTTTAGCTTCCATTTGCCGTTTTCCACTTCAAACAGCGGCCAGAAACGGGTTTCCACTGCAATTTTCACTAATTCTACAATGTCAGGTGTATTGTATCTCCAGCCTCTGGGACATGGTGACAAAATGTTGATAAAGGCGGGCCCATCAACTTCAAAAGCCTTTTTGGCCTTTTTATGGACATCCTGCCAACTGCTAATGGCCGTCTGAGCCACATATGGTATGTTGTGGGCAGCCATTACAGCAGCTAAATCCTTTCTTGGTTGCTGTTTTCCAGGCACTACTGTCCCTGCAGGGCTGGTAGTGGTATCTGCACCAAGGGGGGTAGCGCTGGAACGCTGAATACCGGTGTTCATATAAGCTCCGTTGTCAAGACATACGTAAACCATGTTGTGGCCCCGCTCCATGGCACCGGAAAGGGACTGGAGACCTATGTCATAAGTTCCTCCGTCACCGCCAAAGGCCACGAATTTAATGTCTTCTTTTATCTTCCCTTGTTTTTTAAGGGACTTGTACGCCGCTTCTACACCACTTATGGTTGCACCGGCGTTTTCAAAGGCATTGTGTATAAATGAACAATTCCATGCAGTATATGGATATATGGTGGAGGCAACTTCCAGACACCCTGTGGCACAACCTACCACCACATGTTCATCGTTGTCCAGGGCATTTAACACCATGCGCACTGAAATGCCATGACCACATCCTGCACAGAGTCTATGACCTCCAACAAATCTCTCATTTACTTGGGCAAGTTCTTTTAATGTAGCCATTCCTGCACCTCCTATTCTCTAAGGCCTAAATACCTTACAAATTTGTCGACTTTGCCAGTCTTGATGATATCTCCCAGGTCGTTGTAGACCTGCTCTACATCTTCCAATCGCAAGTCTCTTCCACCGAGGCCATATACATAGTTTACTACTTTAATGTCAGCTTTTAAGTCATAAAGGGCTGTCCTGACGTCTGCAAACATGGGGCCTCCCAGGGTTGAGAAAGTTTCAGCTCTATCAAGGACTGCAACGGCCTTTACACCTTTAAGGGCATCCACTATTGCCTCATGTGGGAAAGGTCTGAAAGCTCTTGGCTTTAGCACACCAACTTTCAAGCCTTTTGCCCTCAGCTCATCACATACCCCTTTGGCACTGCCAGCTGCAGAGTTCATCACAACTATGGCCATGTCCGCATCATCCAGCTTATATGCTTCAATTAGACCGTAAGTCCTGCCTGAGATTTTGGCATATTCTTTGCCTACTTCTTCAATCACTCTTTTGGCGTTTTCCATGGCAGCTACCTGCTGGTATTTGTGTTCAAAGTAATAGTCGTACATGTCAAAGTTACCCATTGACAGCTGTTCATTGACATTTAGCAGTGCTTCCTGAGGATGATATTCCCCTATAAATTCTTTTACCGTATCATCGTCTAAAATCTCTAAAACGTCTAAAGCATGGCTTGTGATAAATCCATCGTAGTTTACACTGACAGGTAAAAGCACATCTGGATGTTCGGCAATTCGAATAGCCTGAATCATGTTGTCGTAAGCTTCTTGAGCATTTTCCGAGAACAGCTGTATGACACCTGACTGTTTTATTCCCATTGCATCACTGTGGTCACAGTGAATATTTATGGGGGCACTTAATGCTCTATTTGCTACAGGAAATACAATGGGTAGCCTCATTGAAGCTGCCACATATACTACCTCAAACATGTAAGCCAAGCCCTGGCTTGAAGTACAAGTCATGGCTCTGGCCCCGGCAGCAGATGCACCCATGGTAGCACTCATGGCACTGTGTTCACTTTCCACTGTTACAAACTCTGTGTCCACCTTGCCATTGTTTACAAAGGATGAAAACATCTGGACAACTTCTGTAGAAGGAGTGATGGGATATGCTGCAACAACATCAGGGTTTATCTGCCTCATGGCCTGGGCAACTGCTTCATTTCCGGTAAGGGCTACTCTATTCTTCATTTTCTCTCGCCTCCTTCTGCTCATCTATTTCATCTTCTGAAATCATATCAATTGCATGGGTGGGACATACATTTGCACAAATGCCGCACCCTTTGCAATGCTTATAGTCAAAACCATCGAATTTTCCGTCAGTGGAAAATATGGAAGCATCTGGACAATAGCGCCAGCAAATAAGGCAATGTATACAGCGCTCTTCGTTCCACATAGGTCTGATGGTGCGCCAATCACCGGTTTCGTAAGTATTGGCATTTCCAGGCTCATAGATATTGCCTGCTTTTGTAAGCTCTCTCCAGTTCATATCAGGAGTTATGCCTTCTCTGGAGCGCCCTTGACCAAAATTTCTATTAAAAGGTGTCATTCGCCCTTCACCTCCTGGTAGGCTCTTTCAATAGCTTTCATGTTGCCGTCTATGACTTCCGGTTTGCTTTTAAATTTCCTTTCCAGCTGAACCTTAACATGTTTTGCAAACTCATCAAAGGGCATTAAGTCAGTGGCCTTTATAAAGGCACCCATTAAAGGAGTATTTGGAATAACCCTTCCAATGGTATCTAGGGATATTTGGTTGGCATCCACGGTAAAGATTTTCCCGCCTTTTAAGTTGAGCTTTT
>JAMNZY010000120.1 GCA_023622055.1 Bacillota bacterium | reverse complement strand
AGTGGAAGCAACTTCGCGCAAGATGTAAAGGTCTTCATTGACGGTAGAGAAGTTTCGGGGGTAATCCGAGATGGAGACGGCAAAACTCTAACTTTTAAAGCACCCCCCGGTCGTGAGGGCACAACTCAGCTTCAAGTGATGAATCCTGGTGGCGGTATTGCTATAGCAGAATTTAACTATGTGAAAACATATACAGATCCAAAAATTGCTGATTTTTCTCCCAAAAGGGGAAACACAGGCACCTTAGTTTTAGTGAAAGGTGATAATTTTCTTGCACCTGATCCTACATCAACGGGACTAACTATATCAGAAATTCATAAATTAATTGGCACTAGGATACTTCTCCAGAATAGAGATATCAACGAATATAATGTTAACCCAAATACTCAACGCATTGAGCTTCAATATTATGCATCACCTGAAAATAATGAGATTTTGAGAATTGAAGAAGCTGATGATGGCAGACAATATTTGAAAATGGCCGATTACTGGCATAGTGTGGTTTTCACAGATGAATCCGGCAAATTTTATGTCTTCCGCCAAGATGCCCAGGGAAACCCCATCCTTACCGATGGAGTAAGAAATACTTACAAGCTAAATATCAAGTATGATAGTGGAAAACCTGAAATATATGCCTCAAAGGAAGGTGCCAGTGACTATCGTGTAGAGGTAAAGAAAGAGAACAAAAAAGTTGATGATAAAGAAATAGAAGTGACTACATTGACCATTAATGAACTCAAGCTTTACATGCAGACTCTTTATAAAGTAGACGATAAAGGCATCATCGTAGGCAACAATGTAAAAGTAATCGATAAAAACACCATATTGTTTAAGGTGCCAGTACTCACATTAGGCGACGGCTACTATGACTTGACGGTGCTAAACCCAGATACTAAAAAAGACAGCCGCACAGGTACCCAAGGGTTTTACTACTATACATTGCCCCAATCAAAACCTGAGATCCATAGCATTTTCCCCGATAAAGGTTCTGTTGATGGAGGATATACCATTGATATAAGGGGCAATGACTTTAAAGATGATGGCACATATAAGTCGAGAGTTTTTATAAATGGTGTGGAAGTAAAGGCAGAAGACAGTAAAGGCAGAAGACACCTTTGTCAGCGTTGACGGCAAAACCATTACAGTAAGAGTTCCTCCATTTACCGGCGATTTATCAAAGGAAAAGGAAACAGATCGCATAACTGTCCCGGTGGTGGTGCTAAACCCAGATGGTGCCAGCGCCAGTAAAGAAGACGGTTTTACATATATGGTGCCTACCAGCTATCCTGAGATAACCAGAATTGTACCTACCCGGGGCAGTGCAGCAGGGAAAGAAATCGTAGAGATTATCGGAAAAGATTTTCGCTTCTTTGAACCATACAGTGATGACAACAGGAATCAGACACGAGATGATAATGAACCATATAATAATTTAAACGGCAACGATATATGGGATGACTTTAGAAACAAAACTATGGAAGAGTTAAGGGAAGAATACGGTGAAGATTTTGAAAAGATAGTATCACCGATTCTGCCAAAGGTCTATTTTGGCAATAAAGTAGCTGAAATAATAGAATTTGATGACGGATACCTTAAAGTTAAGACTCCTGCCGGCAGCGCCGGTGATGTGGATGTATATGTGGTAAATAACGATTCCGGTATATCTAACAAGGTAAAATACACCTATCTATCTACAAATCCCATTATAACCCGCATAGTGCCCCCTGAAGGTAAGAAACAGGGCGGTGATCGGGTAGAGATTTTCGGCTCCAATTTTGTAGAAAGTGAAATTAAGTTTTTAAATAAAGATGGAAAACTTGAAACACTAAACATGATGCAAGTTCGCTTTGGGAATGTTACAAATCGCCATATACCCAGGGAAGAAGAAAACTCCGGCAGAATAGACAACCAACGCACTACTGTGAACCTGCCAGGAGGTTTAAGGGTAGAGTATGGAAACGGCAGAGTCCATCTTCAAATTTCAGAAGGTGGCAGAACATATAGCACAATAATAGAACCGGCGATTTTTGACGGCAGTCCATTATTTGTATCCACTAGACTGCTCAAATATGGAGATGACCATTATCCCTACGATGAGCTGATACGTCTTGAGATCAGCGACAGAAGGCTTTTAGTAGAGCGGGGATATGCTCCAAAAGTAGAGTTTTTAAACAGCGGTCAGCTGGTGGTTACAACACCTAGCTACTATACCATTGGCCCAGTTGATGTATTTGTGATAAATCCCGATGGCGGCACAGCTCAAGGCCAATTTACCTACAAACATCCTGACAGCAAGCCCTATATTATAAACATGACCAAGGATGGCCAATACCCCGAAGAAGTGGAAATAAACGGCAGGAAAGTGAAAGTCCTGTATATGACCTATAAAGGTGGCAATACAGTCAGCATCATTGGCGGAGATTTTAGAGAAAACGCCAGAATCCAAATTTCCAATGTGGCAAGTATAGAGCCGCGAGACATAACCTATATGCTGCCAACAAGGCTCACCTTTGAAATGCCGGCAGTTCCCGAAGATGCCGTTGGCAAACTCCATAGGGTTGTGGTCATAAACGAAGACGGAGGTTCTGCTGCCTCTGATGAGGCTGTGCCCCTTCCCATATACATTATGTTTATCAAAGGGGAAACAGCTCCAGCTATTACAAGGCTGGTTCCAGACAAAGGCCCCACCTCTGGCGGCACTCGCGTCAGGATCGAAGGAAGGGATTTTAGGGAAGGCCTGAAGGTTTTCTTTGGTGAGATACCTTTGGCTGAGGAACACGTGCAAGTTGTTGACTATAAGACTATCCTTGTGATAACACCTCCTCATCCTCCAGGGACAGTAGAGGTGAAGGTAGAAAATCCTGATGGGGAGCTTTCTAATCCCAGCGGTATATTCACCTATATCAGCAGCCCAAAAATATCTGCAGTAGTTGACCCGGACGATCCCACCGAAACCACTCGAATAACCAGAATTTCCGTGGAAGGCGGCCAGAGGGTGAAAATCAAGGGAACATCCTTTATGCCAGGAGCCAGAGTAGTATTTGCACCTACCATCAAGCGAATTGATGATGAAGAAGCTGTGTCAGGAACCATAATTTATATAGATGGAGAACCCTATCTCTTGGAGGAAGGCACAGATGCCAGAGAGGTACTTTTCATTGACTCTGAAACCTTAACTGTTGTTACTCCCCCAGGAAAATTAGACAGCAGAGGAGTAATGGTTATAAACCCGGATGGAGGAGCAAGTGATATCTATGACCAGATAGTTTACGGCTTGCCGGAACTGGAAGCACCAAGAAATGTAGTGGCAGAACTCATATATGACCGCTACATAAAAATCACTTGGTCTCCTGTGGAAGGTGCCGAAGGTTACGAGATATTTGCCATTGTAGACGACAATGAAATGGACTTTATTGGGACTACCAATCTCACGGGTTTTGTATTTACTGATTTAGAGCCGAATACCAGATACTCTTTTGTGGTAAAAGCACTGGGCCCCTTTGGTTCGTCACCACCTTCCGCCCGCAGCAACACTGTGAGGACCGGTAGACGAGTAGGGCCTCCCGATGAGGACGGAGAACTAGTAGAAGAAACCATCAAAGAGCGGATTGGGGACACTGTAAGAGTTATAATAGGAACAGCAGATTACAGAAAAGACACTACAGTAGATTTAAGTGATATCAGTTATGCAGGGGCAAAAGCAGTAGTGGTTACTTTGCCGGCAGAAGTCATAACAAGGTCCAATGCAGGAAATATAAGGATTACAGGAAAAGACTTTAACCTGAAATTTAATCCATCGGTTTTCGATACTTCCAGAGTCAGACAGTACCGGGATAGAGGAGATGCAGGAGTTAGATTTGAACTGACAGTGGCAGATGGCGATTTAAACAATCAGGGGAAAACTTTACTTTCAACTCCGTATGCAATGAGGGCTAACTTCTACGTTGGAAAGGATATGTCAGCTGTTGACTATTTAAACGGATATATGGAATTTACACTAGAGTATGACAGGGCCAAAGCGGATTTAAGGAGAATTACCAATATTGCCCTTTACCGCTACGATGAAGGAAGCAGAGATTGGCAGCAGCTCTTTGTAAGATATAATAGCTACGACATGGTCATAAGAACTACCATTAATCGATTAGGAACTTACGCAATACTTGGGGCCAGGAGGTAATCCCATGAAAAGATTTACAATTTATGTAGTGCTTATTGTGCTCTTTGCAGCTTTATTTACCTACAATGTGCCGGAGACTTTCGCCTATTCCACAGTTGATGGCTATATAATTAATATAAATATTACTGAATCTCGAATAGAACTGGAAGATTACAGGGGCTATGTAAGGGTCCTGAACATAGCCCCTGGTGCAGCTCTTTTAATCGATGACACTCCTGCCGCATTAAATGACTTTAAAGTTGGCATGGAGGTACATGCCCAGTACCTTGGCTACACATTGACCCGATTAGAGAGCTGGTCTACTGAAAATCCCGGATACATTCCTCCTGGAGGCAAAGTTAGGACAGGTATTGTAAAAACCATCGATAGAAACCAACTGATTTTACAGCTTGCCACCGGCAAAGAGGAAACTTACTTTACAAGTCCTGCTACAATAGTGCTAAAAAACGGGATCAATGTGCCCCTAAACACCTTATATGAAGGGGACAGGGTAAAGCTGTATTTTGATGATAAGGACACAAGTATCATCAGCAGAATAAATATTCAAGGGGATTCTGTAAAGATTAAAGGCTTGTATAAAGGCATTCTCCACAGCCAAAACCCCATGGACAACACCATCTTGTTAAAAGATGTGGAGGTTTTTCAAAATGGAACTTGGCGTGAGCTGAAAAATATCCTTCAAATACAGTGCTCATCAGATGTGCCCATTTACTACAGCGGGCAGAAAATTTCACCAAATAATTTAAAATATTACAATGGCAAGACTGTGTATATAGCAGCAAAGGACTTTTTCGGCAAAGATGTGACAGGTCAAATGGTGATTAAAAGCCTCTATGAAAGCACTTTTAGCGAGAAGATAGAAGAAGTCAACTGGTATGCTTCAGCCTTTGAATTAAAAAACAAGAGAAATATAGATTTTAGTGAAGGCACCATTTTTGTTAAGAACAATCGACTAGTTGACAGCTTTGCCCTTTCACCAGGTCAAGATGCCTTTGTGGTGGCAGATGGCAGAGGAGCAAAGGCCCTGGCCAGCGTGGTATATATCTACAATCAGGATATAAACAATTCCAATATAGGTCAGTACTGGCTGTACGCCGGCAGGTTGGACATGGTAGTGGAAAATAAAGTGGTGCTAACTGACTTCTTCATTTTAAATCAAAATGAATGGGAGTCCTTTGATGATGAAAAAGAACTCTACTTTGACAATGATACCTTCATTTTTGACTTAGAGAACATGGAGAGAATTACCCATGAAGAGTTTATAACTGGCCACTACGCAGTAGATGAAGACAGCAGCTTTAGACGGCGTCAAGGCCTTAGATCCTGGTATGCCTATGCATATACAGATGGAGACCGGATTGTGGCTATAGCCCTGAAAAAAGACATGGATTCCCTCCTTAGACAGAGGATAACCCTTGGCACCATAGAAACCTTGGAAGATAATGCCCTTGTAGGTAAAACTATTATCCTAAGGGATGCCCGTGACTGGAGCAGCCGCAACGAAAAGTGGATGGAAAAAGGTCTTCCCGTCAGGATGCGGGTTGAAAAATCCTTGCTGATAAAAGATGACAAGATGATATCCTGGGATGAACTAAAACCAGGGGACGATGTGTACTGCATTAGAGACGATTTTGAATGTATATTTTTACTAGTGAAATAGGGGGAATGAACTTGATAAAGAAAATTATAGCTTTAATTTTAGCAGCAGTGTTTATTGCCAGCCCCCTGGTTGCCTTTGCTGCACCTGCAGGCTTTGAAGGCGGAGTCCACAATGAATACCAGTACCAAGAAGTGGTATTTATTACAGGTGTGCCGATAGTGTTTTCAGGAGAGCTGAAAATAAGTGAAACTAGCCGTAGTGGAACAGATAGAGTTACATATAAATACACCTTGACAGACAAGAATGCTGTTGAAAAGACAAAGCTTACAAGGACGGTTACCTTTGAAACTGAATATACCAATAAAGATGACAAGGGCCAGACAATAGGGCGCACTGTGCTCACCAGATTTTCTGAGCGTATTGAAATTGGCGGCGATAGGTATGAGCTGGAGCATTATCAGTTTTCAAAATCAGATGTAATCGACAACCGGCCCGCGTCGGATTTTTACTCAGGGAACTTTGAGGCTAAAAAGACATACAGCATCAATCGGGATGAAGGTGAAGTTGTCATTACCATTTCCGGCGGCAATGTGGGGTACGAAAACTTTTGGGGCAGCACAGAAACTCAAATAATAAATTAAAATATAAGTTGGGATGGGTCAGTTCGGGCAGAAGTTTCAGACAGCATGACAAAGCGCCTTGTATATTCGGAAAATGAAGCCAGCCTCTCCAGTTTTTACGGAGGATATGTGCGAACCACTAATCGAGAGCTTGTGTCGAAATACCAATATGACTTGCCTCGGATGAGGGACGGCATCCCTGACAAAAAGCAGCGAATAAGGGACAGCATTAAGCTCACTGAAAGTATGGTTCCCAAGGTGGAGCGGCTGCCTGTGCCAAAATTTAGAGATGTAATGGGCCACTGGGCAGAGGAATATATAAGCAAACTCTATTCCTTAGATGTTTTCGACGAAAGCCATAACTTTTTTACCCCTGAAGCTCCCATGACCAGAGCAGAATTTACTAAGGGAGTTATAAGGGCCTGTGATATTAGGACATCTATGGATGACAGTGAGAAAAGAAGCGCCAGGCGGCGAAAAGAGCCTCCTGAGGAATCTCCCTTTAAAGATGTAAGTGTAGATGATGCAAATTATCAATATATCAAACAGGGCTTAGAGAAGAATATAATAACCGGTGTATCAAAAGACCTCTTCATGCCCAATGCTGCACTGACAAGGGCAGAAGCTGTGACAATACTCATGAGGGCACTGGGATTTATCAGCAGGGCACCTAACCCTGGCTACTACACTTCCTTTTCCGATGATGACAAAATCCCTTCCTGGGCCAGAGACAGCGTGTATGTGGCCAGGGAAATCGGAATTATACAAGGTGACAGCTATAACCGATTTAATCCCAACAAAGTTATGACAAGGGCAGAAGCCTCAGCTATGCTGGTGAGATTTTTAGAGTTTCTGGAGAAAGATTTACAGAGGGATTATAGAGAAAATATTATACTTTTTAACTGAAAAAAGGGCTCAGCTATCAATATGATAGTTGAGCCCGAAATTTTTGTATTGTATACACACAAGCAAAAGCCATTCCATAAAACAAAAGTTCTTAGGTCCAACTTCCCATTGAATTTTTTATATCAACATATTTGTGGATAAGTTATCCCCAATGGGGAAAAGTTGCCTGTCCCCAGATAGAATCTTTGGGACATGCATTGAAAGTTATTAACACCTGTGTATAACTCTGTGGATAACTTTAAGAATTTAGGCCTACAAGACAGTTCCAAAATTTTATGAAAAATGACCATTTTCGACTAATAACTTTCAAAAAATTTATTTTTTAATTTGTGAGGCTCTGTATAGGTGGGGGAATTTGACCGCCCCGTTGAACAAATATTGTAGAGGCGAAGGAACTTACCGGCATTACAGGAGCCCTGCCCAAAAGACCACCAAATTCGACAAAATCCCCGGCCTTTTTACCTGGTGCTGGTATTATCCTGACGGCAGTAGTTTTTTTGTTCATGACGCCAATGGCCATTTCATCGGCAATGATTGCTGCAATGGTTTCTGCAGAAGTATCTCCGGGAATTGCTATCATATCAAGGCCCACTGAACACACACATGTCATTGCTTCTAGTTTTTCCAAGGTAAGGGCTCCTTCTTCTGCAGCGCGGATCATACCTGCGTCTTCACTTACGGGAATAAAGGCTCCAGACAGACCACCTACATATGATGTTGCCATGGCACCGCCCTTTTTCACTGCATCATTTAACAATGCCAGTGCTGCCGTAGTCCCAGGAGCACCGCAGCGCTCAAGGCCCATAGATTCTAAAATGTTTGCAATACTGTCACCGATGGAAGGAGTAGGGGCCAAAGACAAATCAATGATTCCAAAGGGCACCCCTAGCCTCCTGGATGCTTCACGGCCAATTAGTTCACCCACCCGGGTGATTTTAAAGGCCATTTTCTTTACAGCCTCAGACACTTGTCCTAAATCTGCATCTGTGGGAAGATTTGACACAACGGCATTTACAACGCCAGGGCCGCTGATTCCCACATTTATTGTGGTTTCCGGTTCCCCAGGCCCGTGAAAAGCTCCTGCCATAAAGGGATTGTCTTCAGGGGCATTGGCAAAGACTACCAGCTTTGCGGCGCCGATGCCGTCCTGCTTGGCTGTTAACTGGGCAACTTCTTTTATGATTCTGCCCATAGCCAGGACCGCATCCATATTGATTCCTGCCTTGCTGGTGGCCACATTTACCGATGAGCAGACCATTTCAGTTTGTGATAGTGCCTCAGGAATAGAATTAAGCAGGTTCATGTCACCCCGGGTAAAACCCTTTTGCACCAATGCCGAAAAGCCTCCAATAAAATCAATGCCTAGATCCCTAGCTGCCTTGTCCATTGCGCGGGCTATGGGAGTATAGTCCCTCTCTTTACAGCTTTCAGCCACCATGGCAATGGGGGTTACTGCTATCCTCTTGTTTACAATGGGAATGCCAAATTCTTCTTCAAGCTGACGGGCTACAGGCACAAGATTGCTGCCTTTTTCCATTAACTTGTCATAAATCTTATCAGCCACTTTTGAAATAGATGAATCGGAACAGTCTCTAAGACTTATTCCCAATGTAATTGTGCGAATATCCAACTGCTCCGCTTGGACCATGCGAATTGTTTCAACAATTTCATCTCGGGTAAAGTTCATTGAAAATCCTCCCTATATCCTATGCATGAAGTGAAATACTTCTTCCCTTTGGGCATCAACTCGAACGGATAGTTCTTGGCCCCGTTGTGAAAGTTGATTTTTTAATTTTTCAAAGCTCGCTGTGGATTTTGCTATATCTACTACCATAATCATAGTAAACAGGCCTTCAATGGCTGTCTGGGTAATGTCCAGGATATTAACATTGGCTTTACATTGGCTTTTGCCAACACATCTGAAATCCCGGCAATAATTCCCACCCGGTCTTCGCCGATTACCGATATGACAGCCCTAATGCTGGAAGTGGGGTTTGAGTTAATGGGCTCCTTGACCTTTTTGTCCCCAATGAAAATTTCTATGCCGTGTTTTTGGGCATAAATTCGGGCTTCTTTGGTCACAAGAGTATTTGGTGGAAATTTAACTACTTTTTGATCGCTGTGTTGTTTTAACACATCAAGGGTTACCAGTATTTCCATAAAAAATGTAACCGATTATCTAACAATCGGTTATCTACACCTGCCTTTCAAAGTTTCAATATTATGTAATTAGTATAAATCAAAAAATTTAGAGCTTCAAGCATCTCTTACCTAGATTGATAATTTACAAGATTGTCCTGGCAAGGTTATAATATTAATAGCTTTGTAAAGGGAGGTCTAATATGGACATTTTACCTTTGGTCATATGTATTATTTTGTTTATCCTGGGTTTGTTAGGTACGGTTTTACCTGTTTTACCCGGAGCCATACTGATTTACGGCGGAATGGTTATATATGGGATAATGACGGGCTTTGCAAGCCTGAATATATATTTCTTCATTATACAGGCTTTAATTCTGATAATAATTTTTTTAGTGGATTTCATAGCCTCTTTTATCGGCACACGGCACTTTGGCGGAAGTAAACAAGCTATCTGGGGTGCGGGAATCGGCACCATCTTAGGTTTGTTTTTAATGCCTCCTATAGGCATTTTTATAGGCCCATTTCTAGGTGCTGTCATAGCGGAAATACTTCTTGGCAAGGAATTAAAAGAAGCAGTTCGGGTTGGAATAGGAAGCCTCATCGGCATATTAGGGGGAACCTTATTAAAACTGTTAATGGAAATCATAATGATTATATACTTTTTTGTTCAAATATATTGAAACTCAATAGGATGCTTACAAAAATGGCGCCAATAATTACTATTGGCGCCATCAGCTTTTTTGCTCTATATTTCATTTGGCTGCAGCACAGGTCTTTGACCACTTCTCATCGGCAATTTTTGCCCACCTATCTGAATAGTCTTTAAGCTTTTGGGCGAACTCTTCAGGTGTCTCATCGTCGCTTAATTGGGTTGAATATGCACCGCTTTCTCTTACTATTTCCACCATCATTTCCGGATTGTCAATGAGGGGACAGGGCCTGTGATGATTCATGTTAAAGGGCTGGCGCTTTTGATAGGCCATCATCAGGGGCGAACTTAGTGCTTCTTTCAATGACACGTCTTTTATGTTGCATGTGGCATAGTGGACAAAGGCACATGGTTCCACATCGCCTTTGGCATTAATATGTATATACCGCTTTCCTCCTGCTATACAGCCGTGAGAGATCTCACCGTCGTTCCAGAAGTCCATTATAAAGATGGGTTTAGTCTGCCTATACTCTAGGACTTTTTCATACATATAAGCCCGCTGCTGTGGAGTTGCCATCAAATCCACATCTACGTCTTTTCCCACAGGGATGTAGGTGAAATACCAAGCAAAGGCAGCTCCCTTGTCTACCAGCATATCCACGAATTCCTCACTGGCCAATTCTTCTGTATTTTGCCGGGTATATGTTACAGAAGCTCCAAAAATAAGGCCAGCTTTCCGCATGCGGTCCATTGCGTCCATGACTTTTTTAAATACGCCTTTGCCGCGCCTTGAATCAGTGGTTGTCTCAAAACCCTCAAGACTGAAAGCTAAAGTGATATTGCCTACTCGCTTCATTTCCGCCACAAATTCATCGTCTACCAAAGTGCCGTTGGTAAACAGCAGAATTACCTGGGATGGATGCTTTTCAGCTAGCTTTATAATATCTTTTTTCCGGAGAGTAGGCTCACCACCGGACATGATGGTAAAATATATGCCCAACTCTTCACCTTCAGTCATTACCCTGTCTAAAGTTTCAAAATCTAGTTCCTCATCCCGCTGATAATCCCCTGCCCAACAGCCTGTGCAGTTTAAATTACATCTTTCAGTGGGGTCAATTAAGATAGCCCAGGGCACCGAATGTCCCAGCTCATTTGCCGCTTTATTCTGTTTTTGAACACCTAAGAAGTTTGCATTTAAGAAAAAGTTCATGCCGATTTTTTCTTTTACGTTGGGGTCAGTTTCCGAAAGAAGTCTTTGGGCAAACTGATACCAGTTGGAATCTTTGTCTTTTAAAAACTTCTTTGCACTTTCAAGATATTCCTTGTGATTTTTCGGCATTGGCAATTTTTCCGCCCAGTCAATTAACTTGTCAAGATCATCTACATCTTTCGACAGCAGATATTTTAGCCCCAGGCCTATAATCTTTTCCCCCAGTTGAGTCCGGGCCAAATCCATTTATGAAGACCTCCTTATTACTTCGTCATATAACTATACAATGATACTTTAGTTTTATTATAAACTCCTGGAAGAATTTCGTCAAGAACTGAACAATCTGGAAAAAGCATAAAAATTTGAAAGCGGCCCATTCATAAAATAAGCCAATTAAGACAAGAATAAATAGAGATAACATTTTTGTGAGGATGTTAATTATGGTGGAAGTAATAAAAATGTTGGCAGACAACGTAGTGCACAACATATCTTTTACCACCCTGGCCGTCTTTATTTTAAGTGGCATTTATCTTCTAACAATAGATAGGCTGGACCTTTCCACAAAGGGCCTGAAAACTGAAGAAAAAGCTGTTACTATTATTGGTATCTTATACATAATTGGTTCCCTGGCGGTTTTTGTGTTTTTCAGATACTTTGTCATGTGAGTAACTGAACCATCGAAAAAATAAACTTGAGTGAACGGTATCTCCTGACTACAACTCAGGCAACATAAAAAATAGCTTCATTTAAATAACGGTATCACCTGACAAAAATTGCAACCTTATAAAAGTAAAGATACAGCCAAATGAGGAGTGCCTTATGTCAAATATATTTTCCAAACTGTATAACAACAAGAAAAGAGAACTTTATTTTGAAAGGGATATGTCCCCAGATAAGAGCAGAAAACTTAAGACTGACATTAAAGAAAATCTCCGTATTGTTCACGAGTATCTTTCCGATTGTGATGATGTAATTACTCGAACTTTCTACATGGGCCAAGGTAATAAACATCAGATGTCTTTGATGTTTATTGATGGAATGGTCCAAATGCAGACAGTGCAAGATGATATTTTAAAGCCGCTGATGTTATTTACCCGTCAATTTCCGCTGGAATACAATGTGGGGGAAAAATTTTTTAACATGGTAAAAGAAGGCCTTTTGACGGCAGGAGACGTAAAAGAAATTGACAATTTCGGTGAGGTTATACTGGGCATTTTATCCGGTGACACCATACTGTTTATAGATAAAATGGAAAAGGCATTGATTATAAGCACCAGGGGATGGGAAAAGCGGGGAGTCCAGGAACCTTCCACAGAAGCGGTAATCCGGGGGCCAAGAGATGGCTTTACGGAAACGTATCGGACAAATGTAGCCCTAGTTCGGCGGCGCTTAAAAGACCCAAATCTTAAAGTTAAGACGATAAAGCTTGGCCGGCACACGAGAACGGATGTTGGCATTATGTATATTCAAGGAGTGGCAAAGCCCTCAATAGTTGATGAAGTTTTAAAGAGATTAAACACCGTGGATATTAGCTGTGTGCTGGAAAGTGGATATATAGAACAGATGATTGAAGGGGATTGGCTTTCACCATTTCCCCAGCTGAGGCGAACAGAGCGACCTGATGTGGTGGCTGCGTTACTGGTGGAAGGAAATGTAGCCATTTTATGCGACAACACTCCCTTTGCCCTACTGGCCCCCACAACCTTTTTGAGCTTGTTTCAGTCCCCGGAAGATTATTATGAGCGCTGGTACATCGTGTCTATGATTAGAATACTGAGATTTATAGCAGGATTTTTTGCCTTAACCTTTCCTGCCCTGTACATTGCCATGACTACATTTCATCCGGGTATGCTTCCCACGGATCTTGCCCTGTCTATTGCGGCAGCCAGGGAAGGTGTGCCCTTTTCGGCAGTACTGGAAACCCTTATCATGGTAGTTTCCTTGGAAGTATTGAGAGAGGCAGGAGTTAGACTTCCAGGTCCCATTGGTCAGACAATCGGTATAGTAGGGGGTCTGGTAGTGGGAGAAGCAGCTGTGAGAGCCGATATAGTCAGCCCGATTATGGTTATTGTTGTAGCAGTGAATGCCATTTCATCCTTTGCCATTCCTAGCTACAGTGTTGCCATCAGTTTTCGCCTGCTGACCTTTATTTTAATAGCCCTGGCCAGTATTGCGGGCCTGTATGGGATAATGCTGGGCCTTTTAGGGCTCACAATTCATCTGGTTACATTAAAAAGTTTTGGAGCCCATTATCTGTCACCCTTTGTCTCTTTCAGATTTTCCGAAAGCAAAGATACCATAATCCGAGGACCTTTGCCATCTATGGAAATAAGGCCTGGGTATACAAGGCCTCAGGACTTTGACAGGATAAATGACAGGCGCCACGATACCATTGATAAAGCGGGGGATGAAAGTGCTGACAAATAACGATTTAATAACTGTTCCCCAGGCAGTTGTTTTAATGATAATGACCATTTTAGAAATTGGCCTCTTAATCCTCCCCAGGGAAGTGGCTGTATATGCCGGTTCTGATGGCTGGATCTTGGTGATTATAGGAGGGCTTTTAGCCCTTGCCGGCAGCTTGGTGCTCAGCACCCTTATAAGGAGGTTTCCAGGAGATACCTTTATAGAGTATTCTGAAAAAGTAGTAGGCAAATTCCTTTCAATTGTCCTTGGAATTAGTCTTGTCATTTATTTTACTTTTGCTACTGCCATAGTCATCAGGACCTTTGCTGAAGTAACCAACGCCTTTATGCTTCAGAACACTCCCCGAGAATTTATAATAATAACTCAAATGCTCCTGACAGTTTATATAATACGCCATGGCATAGAACCCACGGCGAGAATTGCAGAAATACTATTTCCAATATTGATAGTGCCCATCTTTGCAATGTACCTGAATGCCTTGCCTAAAGCTGATTTTACAGAACTTCTTCCGGTTTTTAATACACCTATAAAATCATTGGCAATGGGAAGTTTAAATACCATGTTCAGCTTTTTTGGAATTGAGATTTTGCTGATGTTAGGGCCTTATTTAAAGAGACCTGACAAAATTTACTGGATAATGTTTGTAAGTGTAGGTGTTGCTACACTAATTTATTTATTTGTTGTAATAATAACCTTTGTGGGAATTGGTGTACAAAATACTAAGTTATTAATATGGCCTGGCATGACAATTATCAGAATGATAACGGCGCCAGGAAAAGTTTTTGAAAGGCTGGATGCCTTGGCAATGGCTTTGTGGACCATTGCGTCCTTTACTTCATCCAACAGCTTGTACTTGACTGGAGCCATTACGTTCTTTCACATTACAAAGGCAAGGGAATTTAAGTTTTTTATAACAATTATGTTTCCCTGGATTTACTTTATTGCTTCCCTGCCTCCCAATATCGTTGCTACAGAAAGGTTAATTTACTTGGTTAAATTGGGGAGTATTACTGTTGGCATTTTTATTCCTGCTGTTATTTTGCTGCTGTCTATTATCTTGAAAAAGAAGGGCGGGACAGCATGAAAAAGCACATAAAGATTTTTATTTGCCTATTGATTTCCATGTTGTTGCTGGTTGGATGTTGGGACATGGTGGAAATAGACAGGCGGCTTTTTGTGGGATTAGTAGGCATAGATGTAAGTGATGAGCCAAACAAGTACACCTTTCACTTTTCCATACCCATAGCAAGAGAAATTATCGGCGGTGAAAGTGGCGGCGGAGGCGGTGGTGGCCAGAGTATAGGGCTACTTTCAACAGAGGCATATTCTTTAATTGATGCAGCCAAAAATCTTGCCCTCCGGATTAACCGGGATATTTACTTTGAACATATGAGGATAGTAGTTATAGGAGAAGATGTGGCAAGAGACTATCTTAAAGATATCTTAAATCCTTTTGCACGGCAAACGGAGTTTAACAGGCGAAGTCGCATAGCAATTTGTGAGGGCAAGGCAGAAAAAGTCATGAAAGTTGAGCCTTGGTCAGAGAAACTCAAGGCAGAATATATGGAATCGTTGTTTGCTACCAGGGCAATGACTGGTAAGTTTATTGAAATGGATCTGGGAGATTTCTTTAGAAGTATCAATTCTGAAAATGGCAACACCCTTGTGAGCAAAATTACCCCAAACGGCACCGAGGTAAATATAGGGGGAGCAGGAGTCATAAAGGATTTTAAATTTATCGGGTGGCTCAATGAAGAAGAGACTCAAGGTGTCAATTTCTTTTTGGGCAAGATAAGAGGTGGAGATATAGTAGTAAAGGATAGACAGGGCAGAGGGACTGAAACCTTTACAATACTGGGTGAAAAGACAAAGCTTTCCCTTAAAGCTGCAGGGCCTATACCGGAGTTTG
>JAMNZY010000118.1 GCA_023622055.1 Bacillota bacterium | reverse complement strand
TGCTTCACAATACGGTATTTGAGTCAAAGAAGATGAACAATCTGTACTACCCCCTTGAGATTCAAAGCCTCGAGGATCTCTCCGAGGCTTTAAAGTCCATGCACATATTTAACGTCATTGGCGCAAACGTCACCATGCCTTACAAAGAAAAGGTCATAGAGCTTTTGGACGGTCTGGACAAAAGCGCCGAGCAGTGCGGGGCTGTAAACACCATTGTCACTACTGAAAAGGGATTGATCGGCTATAACACCGACGGCATTGGATTTCTCAATTCCTTCGTAGAGGAGTTCGACGTAAGCCCCGAAAGAAAAACCCTTCTTTTGATAGGTGCCGGAGGAGCTGCCAAGGCCGTCGTATTTGCCTTCCTAAACGCAGGTGTTTCAAAGGTAATCGTCTACAACAACAGCCAAACCAGGGCCATGTCGCTAGTAGAAAGGGTAGAGAAGTTCTTTCCCGGAATATGCGAGTGGAGGCCACTGAACAACAAGCCGGTGCCGCCTGAGGGCATCGCCGAGGCAGATATTGTCATCAACGCCACGAAGGTTGGCATGAAAGGCGAAGCGGAGGGTCAGTCGCTGGTATTGCCGGACAGCTTCCGCCCGGGGCAGTTCGTCTGCGACGTCGTCTACAACCCGCCCGAGACCAAGCTGCTAGCCGACGCCAAAAAGGCAGGTTGCAAGACCTTAAGCGGAGACGGGATGCTCGTATATCAGGCAGCTGCTGCCTTTAAGCTGTGGTTTGGGATTGACTCTGACGTTGAGTTGATGAAGCACACGTTCAGGAATTACTTCGGATTTTAGTTAAAGCAGCCTGATGACTCTTGGTTGCAGATTAAGGAACATTATCATAGAAAATGAGGAGGTACTTGCAGATGAATAGAAAATTTTCACTGGCACATCTTACAGTTTTACCGTGGACTCCGCCAGAGATGATATATAACGCTAAGCTGATTGGATATGACTCCGTTGGCATAAGGAGCATCTATATGGGGCTTCCGGGAGAACCCAATTATGACCTATCCAAAAAAGGAAGGCTATACCAGCTTACGAAGATGGCTCTTTCCGAAACAGGCCTTAAAATCTGCGATGCTATCGAAGTAGCCAAGATAGAGAAGGGTAGAGATGTAAGTTCCTATGAACTTGCCTTTGAAGCGGCGGCGGAGCTCGGCTTTGCTGATGTGATAAGTAACATTTGGACTAACGATAAGGATTATTACCTGGATCAGTTTGCAAAGCTGTGCGATTTGGCGAAACAATATGGTCTTTTTGTCAATCTAGAGTTTGTGACATGGGCAAGTGTCAAAAACCTGAAAGAAGCCAAGGAAGTTGTAAATGTAGTCAATAGGGAAAATGCCTGTTACTTGGTAGATACGCTGCATTTCTATCGCTCTAAGGTTAATTTGTCCGAGCTTGATGACATACCTAAAGAAAAGTTTCGCATAGTACACATTTGCGATGGGCCTTCTGAGATTCCTATAACTGAGGAAGAGCTTGCTTCTACGGGTAGAGGAAATAGATTTTATGTCGGTGAGGGGGTCATTCCTGTTTATGATATTGTAAAGAGAATAGGAGATAATATTACATTATCCTTAGAAATTCCTAATATACAAAAAGTTCAGGATTATGGTTCTACTGAACATGTACGAAGATGTTTGGAAACTGCAAAGCGATATTTTGACGCTAATGATACAGAATGTAAGTGTAATTAAAAAGCTGTAATAGCAAAAGTAGACTAACATATTAAGAATAATTAACTAAGGTCCTTGGGTATGCAAATTAAATAATGAAATAGCTTTAGCGCATGGAGTTTGAGAATTGATATCTCAAGGACCTTAGCAAGGTGTTATGTATAAGGGATAAAGAGGTGATATTATAATGGCTAAACTTATCAGGTGGTTGGATGAGCATTTCGAAGAATATATATTATGTGACCTGCTAGCGATTATTGCCACAATTATGATACTTGGAGTAATCATGAGATACGTGTTTAACTCTTCCTTGACATGGGTCGAAGAGCTCTGTCGTTTCGCCTTTATATGGTCAGCTTTCTTGAGTATTGGTTATTCGATCAAGGAAAAGTCTATTCTAACCCTTACTTTTTTTGTGGAAATATTGCCAAGACCACTTAGTATAGTTGTTAAGCTACTAGGGAAAATAGTTGTAGTAGTTTTTTTTGTTTATATATTTGTCCATTCAATACCTATGGTTGAAAAAATATATCTTGTTAATCAAAAAAGTCCAGCTTTAGGTATTCCTATGTATTTTATATATTTATCAATAGTTGTTGGTTCATTTTTAGCAATATTACGCTCCATTCAAGATATAATTATTATGGAGAAAGGTTTTTGCAAATGAATATCATTATGGATCGGAGTGAGTTGATATGATGGCAATTATGATGTTTGTTGTTCTATTATTTAGTCTTGCACTTGGTATTCCAATTGTAGTCTCCTTGGGCCTTGCCACGATCTTCCCGGGGCTTTTGAATCCTCATTTCGCTGGAAACATTAGCTTCGTCGTGCGGAACATGGTTAATGCAATTGATAGTACCACAATATTAGCTATTCCATTGTTTATTTTGTCAGGAGATATCATGACAAGGGGGAAAATATCCGATAAATTGTTTGGCTTTTTTGCATATTTTGTTGGAAATAGAACAGCTGGTATGCCAATCGCAGTAATTATTACTTGCCTTTTTTACGGTGCCATTTCGGGTTCTGGTGTAGCAACAACTGCTGCAGTCGGAGGTATGGCAATACCTTTTTTGATATCACTTGGGTACGATAAGATCTACTGTGCGGCTTTAGTTGCAACTGCTGGATCTTTGGGGGTCATAATTCCACCAAGCATTCCCTTCGTAACCTATGGCGTCGTCACTGGCGTATCGGTTGGTCACCTTTTCATCGCAGGCATTTTCCCTGGGATGCTCATCGGGTTATCCTTGATGGTCTATGCGTACATATATGCAAAGAGAAAGGGTGAAAATAAGGAATTAATTCTCTCTAAATATGAATTACTTAAGAAAAAGGGTTTTATCAGAGTTTTTAAAGAAAGCTTTTGGGCATTACTTACACCTGTAATTATCCTTGGAGGGATTTATGGGGGTATTCTTACTCCAACAGAAGCTGCAGCATTATCCGTGTTTTATTCAGTAATAGTATGTTTATTTATATATAAAACTTTAAATTTGAGTAGTATCATGACAATATTATCAAACTCAGTTAAATCTTATACACCTATTGTTATTTTACTATCGCTTGCAATAGTATTTGGGCGTGTGCTAGCACTTTTACAGGCTCCTGCTGCACTAGAAAATTTTATTGCAGTAAATTTTGCGGGCAATAAGTTTCTCTTTTTGGCAGCAAGTGTTATTGTGCTATTTATTTTAGGGATGTTTATGGATGTAGGACCTGTTATAGCAATTCTGGCACCAATGTTATTACCTGCAGCAGTAGCATTGGGAGTTAATCCTATTCACTATGGTGTGATTATGGTATCTTGTTTGGCGATAGGTTTAGTAACACCACCCTTCGGATTAAATTTATTTGTTGTTGGTCCACTTATAAAAGAAGATATTATGAAGGTTGGAATTAAAGTAATCCCTTTTATGATAGCATTTATGATTGCTTTGCTTATAGTAACCTATGTTCCACAAATTAGCCTTATTTTGCTTCAACAATAAACTGAAAGGGAGGTGAAAATAAATTTGATCGTGTAAATGTAACAGTTCGTAAATTTAAAATATAAACTTCAGAGGAGGACAAGTAATATGAGAGCACAAATTAATGTAGGTAAAGTGGTTTTAGCGATTTTAGTGGTGCTTGGATTGTTTAATTTAACTACTTATATTGCGCAAGTTGAGCCGGCTTATGCTAAAACAGAACCAGAGTATACTTTACAATTGGCTGGGACCTTTCCTTCTATCGGCATTGACCCTAGAGTGGATGCTTCTAAGAAAATAAAAGAAATTATAGAACAAAAATCGAATGGAAAGATTAAATTAGATATATATTTGGACAGTCAGCTAGGTGGAGATAGAGAAATCATGGAAGGATGTAAAGTGGGTGATATTGCTATGGTTATTACATCAACACCTCCACAAGTGCAGTTTATACCAGAGTTGGCTGTCTTTGATATTGCTATGTTATTTGACGACCTTGACGTTGCAAAGAAAGCTTTATCGGGTTCACTAGGAGAAAAAACAATATCATCATGGTATGAAAAGAATGGATACAAGTTGTTGCTTTTTGAGCCAACTGCTTATCGGAATACCACAACTAATAAACCAATTAAGAGTCTTAGTGATTTTAAAGGCTTAAAAATCAGAACAATGGAAAATAAATATCACATTGCCTTCTGGAAGGCCTTGGGGGCAAACCCGACGCCATTGAACTTTTCTGAACTTTACATAGCTCTTCAACAAGGGGTAGTTGATGCTCAGGAAAATCCATACGATGGAATCCTTTCAAATAAATTTTATGAAGTGCAGAAGTATATTATAGAAACAAAACATATATGTTATTTGCCTAATATAGTGATGAATAAGAAACTCTATGATAATATGCCTGCTGAATATAAAAGAATAATTGATGATGCTATGGAAGAGGCTAGAAATTTGCTCTTGGAGGAGTCAAAAGTTAGATTTGATGAAGCACGAAGAGAATTAATAAAGAAGGGTATGATTTTAATAGAACCTGCGGATGATGTTAAACAAGGAATGAAAAACGCGGCAAAAGAAGTTGAGCAAATGGTCAGAAAGGACATTGGCGATGACCCTGTAGACAGCTTAATGATGGCCATTAAGAATGCCAAGTAGGCAATAAAAAATTTAAATAACCATATATGCCGCCTGAGTTTTAGTTTGGGCGGCATATATGGAAAATGTTAAGCAACGAAGATAATAAATGTATTTTTGATCAGTGTAACCTCGTTGTTTTTAGAGCGACTTTTAATAGGAGATTTATTGGTCGATGAACAAAAAAATTGTCTTTTGTATAGTCACTGCTTTATTTTGGTGCTCGCTGTACGCTTACGTTCCCCAGTTGGGCAGTTTCGCAAAAAATTTGAGGGCTTCCTATCGCATGATCGGTCTCATAGCCGGTTCTTACGGGATAAGCCAGACGCTTCTTAGGATACCGTTGGGCATCGTGTCCGACATGCTAGGCAAAAGAAAGATTTTCATCGTTATGGGTTCTTTGGTCACGGTGATGAGCGCTTTTATTATCTTTTCTATGCCAAGCCCAATTAGCCTTCTTGTGGGGCGTTTTCTGGCTGGGATTGCAGCGGCCACGTGGGTGAACTTCACGGTAATGTACGCCAGTTACTACGACCTAAGCGAGTCGCCCAAGGCACTTGGCATTATTAACTCCGTCAACAGGGCCGGGCAGTTCATCGCCATGCTGGCAGGCGGCATAATTTCCTTGTATTTTGGTATGAGACATGTCTTTTTGTTCAGCGCAGCCATAGGAGCGTTAGCTGCCATATTGAGCCTTATGATCGAAGAAGAAAAATGCGTCGAGGATGGGCAGCTTTTCAAGGTGTCCGACATGTTGTTATTTCTAAAAAAGAAGGATGTTATCACTATCTCTATATTAGGAGCCCTGTCACAGCTCATTACCTATGGAACGACCTTGGGGTTTACCCCGGTAGTTGCCTTTAACCTTGGCGCCACTTACTACCAATTGGGAATCATTACCATGCTGTTCGTCTTGCCGCAAATTTTAGTGTCGGCCTTATCTGGCTCCGTAATAATAAATAGGCTAGGCGAAAGGAACACCTTGCTGATAGGTTTCGTCATAAATACAGTTTTGTCGATCATTATTCCCTTTGTGCCGTTGCTAGGCATTTTGTATGCGGTTCAGATGATTAACGGTATAGGTATGGCCTTGACCTTTCCCTTACTGACGGGCTTAGTGATCAGAAATGTACCGGATCGGCTGAGAAATGCGGTCATGGGATTTTATCAAGCAGTCTTTGGTCTTGGGATGATTATAGGTCCGATATTGCTTGGCACTGTAGGTGATAAATATGGACTTATGGTAGGATTTCTTGCCGTCGGGTTTATGGGCTTTCTGGCAATCATGTTGACAATTTATTATTATTTGTCGCATGATGTATTATTTAAATCTTTAATTTGAGGAGGTAATCGTTAACGTGGAAAATTTAGTAAAACCCATTACTGTTGGTATAATAGGAGGCGGCTATGCCTGTTATCTACACTGCAAGGGATACGGGCGGGTAGGCAAGATCCCCGTGAGGTTAAAGACCGTTTGCGACGTAGACGAAGCAAAGGCAGCCGAGGCCGCAAAGAAGTTTTCTATAGAGCAGACGTGCAAAGATTACAGGAGAATTTTGGACGATAAGGAGATAGATATCATCGACGTATGCACCCCTCCGTTTTCGCATGTATCGATCATTAAAGATGTATTGCAGGCGGGCAAACACGTCATTTGCGAAAAACCGTTGACAGGGTACTTTGGTAGACCTACAGACCCTCAGCCCATAGGCAAGAAAGTTTCCAAAGCGTTGATGTACGAACA
>JAMNZY010000219.1 GCA_023622055.1 Bacillota bacterium | reverse complement strand
TACGGTAATAGGCAGCAACGGTGCCGGTAAATCCACAATGCTCAATGCTATTGCAGGAGTATTCCCTATTGACAGCGGCAGGATTATCCTAGACGGCCAGGATATTACTAATCTACCTGAACACAAACGGGCAGCTTTTATTGGACGGGTTTTTCAGGATCCTATGCTCGGAACTGCTCCTTCAATGACCATAGAAGAAAATCTTTCAATGGCATATGCAAGGCCCAATAATATGTCCCTTCGATGGGGCCTGGATTTTAACCGCAGAAAAATATTTAAAGAATACCTTAAAAACCTTCCCCTTGGCCTTGAAGATCGCCTTACTACCAAAGTGAAATTGCTTTCAGGCGGTCAGCGGCAGGCGTTGACCCTCATTATGGCCACTATGAAAAAACCAAAATTATTGCTTCTAGATGAGCACACAGCTGCATTGGATCCAAAGACAGCAATTTTGGTAAACAGCCTCACTGAAGAAATAGTGCACAAAAACAAAATCACCACAATCATGGTGACTCACAATTTAGAACACGCCATAAAAATGGGTAATAGGCTCATAATGATGCACAAAGGCCGAATCGTGATGGATATAAAAGGAGAGGAAAAGGCTACTATGACCATTCCTCGCCTATTAAATAAATTTGAGCAGCTTCAAGGAGAAAAATTCGTTGATGATAGAGTCATGCTTGCTTAAAGCTTCGTTGATGATAGAGTCATGCTTGCTTAAAGCTCAAATTCCGCATAGTAATTATTGCCGTCCTTTTGTAAAAAGACCATTCCTTTTTCTTTTTTAGCTGTACTTTGCGGAACATCATATCTAAAAAGTCCATAAGTCAATTGTTGGTGTAACTTATGGCCTGATAAGTCCGGCAAAGCTGTTTTACTGCTTGTAAGCATAAAATCAAATTTTAATAGATCATTAAACAGGGCTGTATCTATTTCAAGGCTTTGAGCAAAGGTAAATAGTATATCGTACTGGGCTTTTAAGGAATGCTGCACCCTGAAAAATCCTCTTTTTTTACAGAAATCATAAAAAGCCATGTACAAGTCGAAAGGCCTCTGAAAGTTTTTGCAAAGGTAAGTTAAAGAGTGCTGAAAACGGCCGCTATTGTAATATTTGTCCAATAGCTTAGCAATACCTGTCAGTATACAAAGCTCATCGTAACTTATATCATTGTTATACAAAATCTCATAAGGAGGTTTTGACCGATATACAATACCGTACTTATCGGCATCTCTTCTCAGTCTTGTCCCCTTTAAAAGCTTTAAAAATCCCAGTTGAATCTCCTGCGGATAAAGGTTATAGACATCATCAAAGGAATGGCTGAAACTTTCAAAACTCTCGTAAGGGAGACCTGCAATCAAATCCACATGAAGTTTTATGCCGGTTGTCTTAAGCCGTCTAATTCCTTCAAGGGCCTTTTTAACATCAGGAGCTCTGGATATTTCTCTTAAAGTTTTCACATTTGTGCTTTGAATGCCTATTTCAAATTGCAGTCGGTCTTTTAGGCCTTCCAAACCTCTTATAAAATTTTCATTTACCAGCTCAGGATTTATTTCGCAGTGAAAAACAGTGCTGCCTGGCAGTTCCCGTATGACTTCCAGCAATTTAAGGGCTCTTTCCAGATCACAGTTAAAAGAGCGGTCAACTAGTTTTACCACTTTAACGCCCATTTGAGCAAAGCGCAGGAAATCCTGCTTCACCTTTTCTATATCAGCAAATCTGACATCTGTTTCCAGTGAAGACAAGCAAAAGGCACACCTAAAATAACACCCCCGGGATGTTTCATAATACACCAATTTATGTTCTAAGTCTTCATCAACATAAGAAAAAGGTATACGATTTAAATCTACATACCCTTTCGGTGGATTTACCATGATGTATCTATTCTTTCTATAGGCTATTCCTTCTACAGATTCTATGGCCTCATTTCCTCTAAGCACTCTCAGGAGTCTGCCAAACCTCTCTTCCCCTTCCCCAAGTATTACATAGTCTATATATGGCATTTCTTTTAGCAAGTCTTCTGATTCATATGAAACTTCCGGTCCGCCCAAGACAATTACTGTCTTGGGCTTTATCTTCTTTATGTTTTCAGAGATGTACAGCACATCTTCAATATTCCATAAATAACAGGAAAACCCGACGACATCTGCCTCATAAGACATAATGTCTTCTAAAATCCCGTCCAAATTGTCATTTATAGTAGC
>JAMNZY010000173.1 GCA_023622055.1 Bacillota bacterium | reverse complement strand
CTTGTGTAAAGGGGAAAAAACTAACTTACGACCAATAAAACCATCTGACTTTGACAAAATAATATCCTGGCAAAAAAACAAACATTTAAAACAATACATAGGAGACAAGCTGCCGATGTCCTTACAAGAATGTGAAATCAGATATTTGGCACCATCTAATTTTTTAAATCGAATTTTGGGAATTGAAGACAAGCAAGGCAATTTTATAGGAGAAATAGAAATCAACAATATAAATTGGAAAGATAAGCAAGGAGAACTTTTTCTCTATATAGGAGAAAAAGATTTATGGGGCAAAGGTTATGGTTACGATGCTTTAAAAACATTTTTAAATTACATATTTAATGAGAAGAAATTTAAATATATTTATTTAAGGGTTTACGAACATAACAAAAGGGCAATTAGATGTTATGAAAAGTTGGGATTTAAAAAACGAGGCATTTTGCGATTTAATAAAAAAAAGGTAAATAGCGATAATCTTATTTTAATGGATATCAGCTTTTCCGAAATGCAAAACAAATAACCTATATAAAAATTAGACAGTCATTTTTTTTAAATCGAAGATTATACATAAAAGTAAAAGATAGAAAAAGCAGGTGATTATGTGATAAAAAAAATTACTGCTCTTTTCTTGATTTTACTTTTATGTATTAGTATTGTGTTAATAATAGATGACCATAAGCACAATTCAGTAATACCAGAAGGTATTTACATAGGTTTTTTACATATTGGTGGTTTGACATGGGAACAAGCAGAGGATAGACTTCGTGAATTCTCTGAGAAAATTTTGCAAAGCAATATCACTTTAACATATGAGGATCATAACTGGTCTATAGCTTTAACAGAACTCCTTGAGATTGACACAAATGAAAGCTTGGAAAAGATAGCTGCTTATACCCAAGGGAGAAATAATATAATAAAAAGATATATTTTAAGACAACAACTTAAAAAAAACCCCTTGACTGTAAGCCCTGTAATAAATTTTAAAGAGGACATTTTACATAAAACCTTTGAAAATATAAACGAAACTATATTTGTGGAGCCACAAGATGCTTTTTTCAAAGTAGAAGGGGATACAGTTTTAATAGTTGACGATATTGCGGGTCAAGTATTAGATGAAAATAAACTTAAGGAAAAAATAATTTCAAGTTTGTGGCTGTGCGATGGAGAGTTGACATTAGAAGTTCCAATAAAAAAATATAAAGCCAATATAACAAAAGATGAATTAAAAGCCTTAGAAATCAAGGTGAAAGTTGCCGAGTATTCCACTAAATTTAACAAATCCCAGAAGGGAAGGACTGAAAACATTAAGCTTGCTGCAGAAAAAATTAACGGATATATACTTTCACCGGGAGATACCTTTTCTTTTAACAAAGTAGTTGGTGAGCGAACTAGAGAAAAAGGATATCAAGAAGCCCCAGTTTTTATTGGAAATCAAACGGTTTCAGATATAGGTGGCGGTGTCTGTCAAGTTTCCAGCACTCTATATAATCTTGCATTATTAACTAATCTTGAAATCATAGAAAGGACCAATCACTCTTTGCCTGTAAGCTATGTACCCTTAGGCAGGGATGCAACTGTAAATTACGACACCATTGATTTAAAATTTAAGAACAACACAGAGGAAAATCTTTTATTAATATCAGAAGTTGTAGAAGATACGTTAACAGTTAAATTTTTCGGTAAAGAAAAGCTGCCCTTTTCTATTGATTTAATATCAGAAACAGTGAAAACATTAAAACCTCCAGTCACCATAAAAGAAGATGCAAATTTAGCAAAAGATGAAGTCAGGATAAAACAAGGCTCGCCAGGTTATGTGGTTAGACTTTGGAAAAAATATGTCAATGGGGAAGGTGAAAAGAAGACTTTAGTGTCAACTGATACATATAATCCAACTCCCACATTGTTGTATACAGGTGTAAAAACAGTGGAAGAAAATGAAAAACCCCAATTAAATCAAAATGAAGAATAAGACTTTAAAGGTCTTTTTTTTTATCTAAAATTAGATTGTTTAATGTTTAAAAAAATTTATGCTATAATAAAGCATGGAATGGGGGTAATCTTATGGCAATTGAAGACGAGATTAAACAATTTTTTGCGGCAGAAGAAATCCATCTACCTGAAAGCATGAAATTGTTAATTGAACTAAAGGATAAATTTAACATTCCAGAATTTGACGCAGATGCTATCCTTCAATCAATTAAAGGTGATGGCGAACATGCAAAAAAATCAAGAATGTATTTGCGTAACAGGATAAGAGAATCTTTAAATGCTTGCCAGAGGTGCCCTCTTTATCTGTCAGAAACTCATACCCAAAAAGTGCCAGGTGAAGGGCCTCTAAACTCCCCCTTGGTACTAATTGGCGAAGGGCCTGGCCTAGATGAAGATAAACAGGGACGTCCCTTTGTAGGAAGAGCGGGACAGCTTCTTACAACTATTTTAGATAAACTTAACATTAGCAGGGAAAAAATATATATAACAAATGTAATAAAATGCCGACCCCCACAAAACAGGACGCCTAATAAAAAAGAAATCACGGCATGTTCACATAATCTAGAGTTAGAATTATCCATGATTTCGCCTAAAGTCATAATTGCTTTGGGAGCAGTTCCTTTAAATTACTTTAAACCGGGCAGCAGTATAATGAGAGAACGGGGCAGATGGATAACAAGTAGGGGTTACTGGATTATGCCCACATTTCATCCAGCTTATATCCTGCGCCAACAAGGAAAAACCTTAGTTAAAGTAAAGTGGGCAGTGTGGCATGATTTTAACAATGCTTTAGAAAAATTAACAGAGTTATACCCAGAAGCTATATCTAAGATTAGTTATAATGAGAAGGAGTGAAACTGTGAAATACAAGATACTAACTTGGGGCTGTCAGATGAACATCCATGACAGCGAAACCATTGCTGGAATCTTGCAAAAGATGGGATATTGCCCAGCTGATACATTAAAAGAAGCTGATATAATAATCTTAAATACTTGCTGTGTCAGAGAGAATGCAGAAAGAAAAGTTTACGGCAGAATTGCACAACTCAAGCAATTTAAACTGAGAAATCCAAATCTTATTTTGGCAGTTTCTGGATGCATGGTTCAACAGCCCCACGTTGTTGAATATATATCAGAAAAAATGCCTTATGTAGATATTTTATTTGGCATAAAAAACGTCCACAAGCTGCCAGAACTTATAGAAAACTCCAGACATGCCCAGTTACCAGTAGTAGAAGTTGTGGAAAGCTCGGAAATTAAAGAAAATCTTCCTGTTGAACGAATGGATGATGCAAAAGCTTGGGTGACTATTACCTACGGCTGTAATAATTTTTGCAGTTACTGTATAGTTCCCTATGTAAGGGGAAGGGAAAAAAGCCGTAGACCTGAAGATATTCTAAGAGAAATTGAAGGTCTTGCCAAGGAAGGTTTTATTGAAATAAATCTTCTAGGGCAAAATGTAAATTCCTATGGCAAGGATTTAGAAAAACCTGTAGCCTTTCATGAACTGTTGAGAAGAGTAAACGACATAGACGGTATCAAACGCATTAGATTTTTGACTTCCCATCCCAAGGATTTATCCGACGAACTTATATTGGCAATGAAAGAATGTGAAAAGGTATGTGAACATATCCATTTGCCAGTTCAAGCAGGAAGCGACAAAATTTTAGCTAAAATGAACAGAAAATACACCAGGGAACACTATATGAACTTAATAGAAAAACTTAGAGAAGCAGTTCCCAATATTGCAATTACTACTGATATCATTGTAGGTTTTCCTGGGGAAACAGAAGAAGATTTTTTGGATACCCTTGATTTAGTCAAAAAAGTTGAATTTGATTCCGCTTATATGTTTATGTATTCAAAACGGAAAGGAACTCCTGCAGCTGAGATGCCAGATCAAGTAGATGATGATATTAAAAAAGATCGTTTAAACAGGTTGATGCAAGTCCAAGATGCCATATCAGCCAAAAAAAATAAGGAGCTTAAAGGTACTGTTCAAGAAGTATTAGTTGAAGGTATTAGCAAAGGCAACTTGAAGAGATTATCAGGCCGCACTCGAACAAATAAGCTAGTTAATTTTGAAGGCTCTAAAGATTTAATTGGCAAACTTGTAAATGTGGAGATTACAGAACCACACACTTGGTCATTGTTGGGAAAGCTTGTATGAAGTGATGGGTAGGGGGTTTTTTTCTTTAAAATGGATACTCCTATGATGAGGCAATACAAAGAGATTAAAAGTAAATACAGTGATTATATAGTTTTTTTTCGACTTGGGGATTTCTATGAGATGTTCTATGAAGATGCCCACATTTGCTCAAGAGAACTAGACATAGCGCTGACGTCAAGAGACCCTCAAAACAAAGTGCCCATGGCTGGGGTGCCATATCATTCAGCAGACCAGTACATCTCCAAACTTGTATCAAAGGGCTATAAAGTAGTTATTTGTGAACAGGTAGAAGACCCTAAGCTCGCCAAAGGAATTGTCAAACGGGAAGTAGTTAAAATTGTTACTCCTGGGACTATCACTGATTTAAATGCTTTGGAAGACAATAAAAACAATTATTTAGGGTGTGTGTTTAAACATAGAGACAACTTTGGCCTTGCTTTTGTGGATCTTATGACCGGTGAATTTGATATAACGGAATTGGTGTCATCTTATCCCTATAATGAAGTAATAAATGAAGTAAGTCGTTTTGAACCAAGAGAATTCTTAATTAGTGAAAGTGTAGCTAAGGAAAAGTCTATAAACAAAAACCTTAAGGAAAACCTTAAAATTTATTTTACAGTAAAAGAAGAAGACTATTTTAAGGAAGAAGAAGTTTTTGATTTGCTGATTTCCCATTTTGGTGAAGAAAAAATTTTAAAATACGATGACAAAAAGTTGGCCTTAAGAGCAGCGGGTGCATGTCTAAAATATTTAAATGAAACTCAAAAAATAAATCTATCCCACATTAATTCTATTTCCTACTATCAAAACTGTGACTATATGATTTTAGATTACACCTGCCGCAAAAACTTAGAGCTTACGGAAAGTTTGCGGGATGGGAAGAAAACAGGAAGCCTTTTGTGGGTTCTAGATAAAACTTCCACAGCCATGGGAGCTCGTTTGCTGAGAAAATGGCTAGAGCGACCTCTAATTGATATTTTAAGAATCAAGGAGCGGCAGGATGCAGTTGAAGAGCTTCTGAAAGATTTTTTCTTAAGAGAAGATATAAAAGAACAGTTGAAAAACACTTATGATATTGAGCGTCTAACTGGAAAACTAGTTTGTGGCAATGCAAATGCCAGAGATTTGTTGGCAATAAAAGCTACTATAATGAAATTGCCCAATATAAAGCAAATCCTTTTAGGATGTAGCTCCAAGCTTTTAAAGCGTATCCACCAACAAATAGATACTTTAGAAGATATATATAATCTATTGGCCAAATCAATCTCTGAGGATCCTCCTCTGACAATAAAAGAAGGAGATATTATAAAAGATGGATACAATGCCGAAATAGATTTACTTAGAAAAGCATCTCGTGAAGGCAAGGCATGGATAGCAAATTTAGAATTAAAGGAGCGGGAAAGAACCGGCATTAAATCATTAAAAATAGGGTTTAACAAAGTCTTTGGTTATTACATAGAAGTGACTAAGTCTAATCTAGGGATGGTGCCTGAAAACTATATAAGAAAACAAACATTAGTAAACTCAGAGCGCTATATTACAGAGGAATTAAAAAAATACGAAGAATTAATTCTCAATGCCAGAGAAAAGCTTCAGGAACTTGAGTATAGCGTTTTTTGCCAAGTGAGAAATCAAGTTATTGATGAAATCCCCAGATTAAAGCACAGTGCATACTATTTAGCACTGCTGGATGTATTGGTTTCCCTGGCTGAAGTTTCATATAAGAACAATTATGTGAAACCTGAAATAATGTTAAGTGATGAAATAAACATAACGGAGGGCAGGCATCCAGTAGTTGAATTGACTCAAAGAGAAGAGTTGTTTATACCTAATGACACCCACATAAACTGTAGTGACAGCTTGATTTCCATCATTACAGGGCCCAATATGGCAGGAAAGTCTACTTATATGCGACAAGTGGCTTTAATCGTCATAATGGCCCAAATTGGCTGTTTTGTCCCTGCAAAAAAAGCCCAAATAGGCATTGTAGACCGGATATTTACTCGGATTGGTGCTGCAGATAATTTAGCCATGGGTCAAAGCACATTTATGGTAGAAATGATGGAAGTGGCCAACATACTAAATAATGCCACTGAAAAAAGTCTTTTGATATTGGATGAGGTAGGCCGGGGTACAAGTACCTTTGATGGACTTTCTATAGCTTGGGCAGTAGTAGAATATATCCAAAAACAATTAAAGTGCAAAACCCTTTTTGCAACACACTATCATGAACTGACAGCACTGAAAAATTTAAATGGAGTTAAAAACTATAAAATTACTGTTAAGGAAAAAGACGAAGATATTATTTTCTTACGAAAAATCGTCCCGGGTGAAACTGATAAAAGTTATGGAATACAAGTGGCAAAATTAGCAGGTGTCCCAAGTATTGTAATCAGTAGAGCAAAAAAA
>JAMNZY010000138.1 GCA_023622055.1 Bacillota bacterium | reverse complement strand
CGGAAGGTGTTTTTGTCTGTGAATGAACAATTGGGGACGGGTACAAAATATTCACTGCGTGAATATTTTGTACCCGTCCCCAATTGTTCATTTGTTTTTTGACAAATAATGAATTTGTTTATTTTTTTTACAACTGATATAATATTAAGTATAGATTGATATCAGTTTTCATTTAGGAGCCCAAGTATCAGGGAGGTAAATTATGGTTTCTTTAGAAGATAAATTGTTGCATTTCATCAACACCGAAGCTGAAGAAGATGCACAAAAAATCTACAAACAAATGGTTAAAACTATCAAAAGTAAGGATTTAGAACCCCAAGCTAAATTGCGGTATATGAAAAACTACCTCATTTCTTTAAACAGCATAATCTATATGAATTGCAGGAAAGGGCTCATATGCATGAAAAGGCTGACTGACATAAGAAACAGCGCCATGAAACAAATCGAAGAACAGGCTACTTTCGAAGATGTAGTGCTTGTGGGGAAAAAAATGATAAATCAATACCAAACCTTTATCCATGACCAGCTTTGCCAAATCAACAACCCCATTATCAACGATGCCCTTGCCTATATAAAAAACAATCTGGACAAGGAGCTTAGTTTAGAAGAAGTAGCCAATGCCATCCATGTCAGCAAGAGTCACCTTTCCAACCTGTTTTCAAAATGCATCGGCAATAGTTTTTCTCACCATGTGAATAAATTGAAAATAGAAAAAGCCAAGGAACTGCTTACAAAAACCAAACTTTCAATAATGGATATAACCGTAGAATGCGGCTTCAACAGCCAAAGCTATTTTTCCAGAGTGTTTAGCGGCTTTGAGGGGATGACCCCAAATCAATACAGAAAATTGTACAGTGAGAGGCCAAGTGAAAACACATATGCAACTGAAAATGCCCTATAAATAGGGCATTTTTATTTTAACGTTGCTAACCATCATAACAGATAACAAAACCGCAAGAATTAGGTTTTCCATGTTAAATACAGCACTGTAGACCACGTTCAATCTGAAAGTTGCATCTAAAAGGCATTTTCCCGCAATAACCATACCTGCTACGGTTATAGGCAGCCCCACTGTATCCCCTTTGCTGCTGCTAATGTTAAACCTTGCCAGTCGATATGCACCGGCGCCAATAAAAAATAGAGATGCCAGAGCCGTAGCTACACTTGATGAGGCTATGCTCATATTCCACCACAAAAGCACTGGGGCCACACCAAAGGAAACCAAGTCACAGAGGGAATCTAGCTCTTTGCCAAAATCACTGGTAGACCCCAATTTTCTTGCCACAAACCCATCAAGTTTATCTGCAGCCCCGGCAATTAAAATTAAAACAGATGCTATCTTTATATTGTTTGAGGAGGTATCCATACTAATATACATGGCGATAACGCCTAAAGCCATATTAGCAAAGGTGATGGCATTTGGCAGTATGTTTGACAAATATCTTTCATTAAACTTGGATTTTGACATTGTTATCACCTCTGCTAAAAATGGCCATATTAGCTAAAATTAGGATTAGTCCACTTAAAATAAACTCAAACCAAAACGTGATAGTTCTAAATACTATAGCAATAACCGCTGCCATTTCCAAAGCTATCCCTGTCATTTTTAAAAGCAATATCATGCAGCTTTCAAAGCTGCCTATACCGCCAGGCAGCAGCGGAATCATGCCCATTACATAAGCAATAAAGGTAATAGCTGCCACAGAAATATAATCCAAATAGATGTTGAAGCTTTTCATCAGCACCTGAAGTTTAAAGGCATAAAAGCTCCAAATAAAGATACCCAAAGCCATCTGGGAGAAAAATAGTCTCTTGTTTTTAAAAAGCCCTCTAAGTTTCTGGCTGTATTTTTTTAAGGTGTTTCTTATCTTTTCCTTTGTCTTTGAACTTTTAATTATTTTCTCAAGCACTTTTATAATAGTATTTGGCTTTAGGGAAAATAATATCAAAGCCACAAGTATCACAAAAAATACGGCTGTCCCCCCGGCAAAAAGATATATATGATATTTATAATCTCTGCCCAAGTTCAAACTAAACCAAATTAAGCTAACTAAAGTTAAAAGTAAGAAACTCAGTAAACTAACAGTTTTTTGCAGTCCCACAATCATTGCAGCATCGGCCAAGCTAATCTTAGCACGGTTTTTTAATGCAATAATTCTCCAAACCTCGCCACCCATTTTAACTCCAGGTGTCAAGCTGTCCACTATATTTCCCTTGGCATTCATTAAAACTATGTCAATGAAGGAAATATTATCTTTAATCTCACCTGCCAGCGACTTCCACTGAATGTTGATTAGGAGCATTGTGATGCATTGAAAATACATTAGTAACATAATTGCCCTCAGTGGGGTGGATTTTAGATGACCCCAAATTTTTATCCAGTCAGAGCTTACTACTATATACCCCAACATGAGAGCACCTAATACATAGAGGATTCTCTTTATAACATCTTTTTTCATGGCATTCCTCTAACCTTTAACCATGAGTAATGTCTTATCAATAGTGTTGGCAGCAAATTTGGAAGAATAAAATCTAATGTAGTCGGAATACCTCTCTAAAAAGCCATCTGTTATGTTGGAATAAAAATGTCTTAAACCCTTTTTAGGCATGCGCACTATTATTCTAGCTCCCATCTTGCAGTTGCTCCAAATGTGCTTTAAAACTGCTTCTTTCGGACTTACCTGCAGTGCCACATGGATTACATTGTAAGGAGAAAGGTCCACATCTTCTCCTCTGCCTTGGCCCACCACAATCTTGTGGTTAAGGCCCATCCGCTTGACTAACTCCCTGGCACATGCCACCGCATCGCCGTCCATATCTATAACATGGACATTGGCATCAGTTAAGTTTACCACTTCTATTGCCGTAGAGGGAATAGGCCCGCCGCCAATGCAAAGTACCTTATCACAGTTTTTTATGTCAGCTAATTTTACTTCATTTTTTACAATGTTTTTATAGTACAGCCCATAAAGCTTTACCAAGAGATCATTTTTTGAAAAGTTTCTTTCTATACACTTTGTGCAAACTGCTATCATGCTAAGCCTCTCCCATTACATAACTCCCAATATCAGTCTTCCCAGTTGATTTATTATCCCCCCAAATAGAAAGGCAGAAGTGGTGGTGGCCAGTCCTATTAGCAGCGCAACTTTTAGGGAAAACTCCTTTGCCAGCACGGCAAATACAGAAAGACAAGGCAGGTAGAATAAAGCAATTACAGAACCAACTATTAATTGCAAAGTAGTTAAATTTAGCTCCAATAAAGGCAGAACCGCCAACTCTCTCCTCATTATTCCAAGGAGCAAAGATAAACTTGCTTCTTTGGGCAATCCTAACCAACCTTCCACTAGCGGACCTATCAATCTGCTAAATTCATTTAATATGCCCGTTTCCGCTATCACCGAAGCTATCACAATACCAAGAAGCATTGGCCCTTCGGCGTCTATTAGGAAATTTTTCATCCTAAGCTTTAGTTTTTTCTTAAAGGCATCCTTATCCGGCCATAACAAATTTGGCACTTCCAGCAGCATAGGCTGGCTCTTGCCCGGCACCATCTTATTTATTATAATGCCAACCAGCAGGGCAACCAGAATAGATAGAAGGTATACAGATGCCAAAGCAAGTATGGATCTATCTCCCAGTAGAGACATAAAGGCGGCACTTTGGGATGCACATGGAACAGCAAAGGAAACCAGTGCAGCCACTATTATTCTCTCTTTATAAGTGTTGGCAACTCTGCTCCCTAAAATGGCAGGAACTGCACAGCCGTAACCCAGCATTATGGGGATGATATTACCACCTTGAATACCTATTCGCCTTAAAAGTCCATCGGCCAAAACACCTATTCTGGGCATGTACCCACTGTCTTCTAAAAAAGAAAAGACGATATAAAATAAAAATACATAAGGCAGTATAAGTGCAAAAGGCCACTCAATACCGATAATTAATATTCCATAATCCCCTACCAGCAAATTCCTAAATATGCCTGGGGGCACCACCAGTGAAACTAAATTTGTAAGGAAAGGTTGAATCACATCTCGCACCAGAGGCAAAAGTACTAGCGCCCTTAAGGCTTTGCCTCCGCCAATTACCACACCTAAAGATATAATCAGGACTAATAATGCTAAAGGTATGCCAGGCCATGGTTGTATTGTCTTATCTTCCAATATTTCAATGAAAGTCGGGCCACTGTCTACTTTTGTCTGAACTTTAGCTACAATATCCTTTATTTTTTTCCATCTTTCTTCTTCAGTAAGCTTTGGCCTCGGAATCCTTTCTTCTTTAGCCAATTTCATAGAAGTCCTTAAAAGGTCCATTAAGCCTGTATTTTTAATGGCCACAGTTGGGATAACGGGAGCTCCCAGCTCTTCCGAGAGTTTTTTTGCATCTATATTGATGCCTTGCCTTTTGGCCACGTCTACCAAGTTTAAACTGTATACTATGGGGATAGGATATTCTTTTAACTGATAAGCCAAATCCAGGTTTCGCTCAAGATGCGTAGCATCCAGTACGCAGATGATGACATCTGCCCCTTCTTCCAATAAACTTACAGCCACCTTTTCAGCTTCGGAAGTTGCCTCTAGGGAATACACCCCAGGCACGTCTATCATTACTCCCTGCTGCCTTCCAAAGTTTACGTCTCCAATGGTATAATCAACAGTTGTGCCAACATAGTTTGAACTATCTACATGGACTCCTGTCAATTTTGAGAAGATGACACTCTTTCCCACATTGGGATTTCCCATTAGCAGTATCTTTATCTTCTCGTCACTTATAGGTTTTTGATTTTGTGACGAATGGCACTTCAATTCTATGAGACCTCCTCAACTTCAATATCCCTTGCTATGTCATAATCTATGGCTATACATCTGCATCCTACTTTAACTACTACAGGGCCTTTAAAAGGGTGCTTGCATTCAAGGGTAAACTCTGTTCCCTTCCGTAGTCCTAAGGCCTTTAAAAAGTGGGAATCGGGCAACTTTAGCACCCTGTATTTGGCTCGTTTATTTCCAAAGGCTAGAGTCATTATTCTTCCTCCTTAAGTAGCTGTATAACAATCGAATGAGAATGTTTATCTTTTTCATTTGTAGTATATCATATAAAAAAAATGGATTTTTTAAGTTTCTTTCGCTTCTTTTAAAAAAATAATTAAATTTTTGTCTTTCTTATAAAGAAAAAATACATCTCCTGGAATAACTTCCAGGAGATGTATTTACTGCAGTGGTAAAAATCAGTAATTTATCAACCTTGGTTTTTCTTCTACTTTGGGGACACCGAATCTTACAACTGTGGGAAATCCAGAGGGCTTACAGCCTTGGCATATTTCAAAAGAGCCCCTCACTGACATATACAGATACACATCTGTCATATCCCAGCCGTAGGCTTTGCTTACCAAAAGCTGCATTTGTTCAGAAGCGAATCTAAGGGCTTTTTCAAACTCATGGTCGCTGGCGATGGCATACCACATATCCTCTGTCTCCAGCACTGGCCAGTCTAAGGGGAAGTCCTTTACCAAATCTATCTTTACCGTCACTTCTCCGGGTATTTCTATTCCTGTTCCGCAAATCTCCCCATCTCCCATGGAGGCATGTAAGTCCCCCAGTTGAAACAGAGCACCGGGAGTTCTCACTGGGAAGTATACCCGGGCACCTTCTACTATCTTATTGCAGTCCATGTTGCCGCCGTGACTGCCGGGAAAGCCGCAGGGCACCTTGCCTTCTGCAGGAGCAACACCGATAACTCCGATCATGGGATTTGCAGGAAACTCAATGTCGTTAAAAATCACTTTGCCATCTTTTACGGGGATTAACTTAGTCCTGGAGCTTTCTACTTTGCCAATTAAGGGTCCGGTTTCCGGAAGGGTTGAGGCTATTCCCACATCCCCCACCTTAATTTTAAGTATATCTACCACCAAGACATCCCCGGGCTCAGCCCCTTCCACATATACAGGCCCTGTGGCAGGATTTACCCGGTCAAAATCAATGGCGGTAATTAGCTGTTCCTCAGATTTTATCTGGTTGCTAAAGCAATCCAGTGTTTTAAAAGTCACTGTGGCACCTTTTTCCACCCTTTTGACCGGCTCATTGTCCGGAGAAAAGTGATATACATAGCTTTCAATCATCTTGCCCACTCCCCTTAATGTATTTTTATAAAATGAAATAAATCCTTCCCAAGTGTGTTATATCAAGGATATCAAAATATCCATATATTTGCAACAAATGAGCAGTTTCAAAAATTAGTCCTTGACAGTTTACCCCATTCTAGGTATAATGAGCTAAATATTTCAAAAACAATGACTGAGAAGAAGTAGGGGCGCTAAAACCTTAAAGAGAGTTGCCGGTTGGTGAGAGGCGCAAGGGGAGGCGTTTCCGAATACATCTCAAGAGTTGCTCACCGAACGAGAAATCCAGTAGGCTGGGCCGGGGGCCTGCACCCGTTACAGTGCTAAAGTATAATTGCTCATGTAGATTGTACATGTAGCAACGTACTTGATAAGGTTGGTATCGCGAGATACCGATGAATTAAGGTGGTACCACGGGCATTCACTCCCGTCCTTATAAGGACGGGAGTTTTTAATTTTCACCGCTAATGGGTACTACTGAAAGGGGTGGTAGTATGGAGGCGAACCATTCTTTTCAGTGTATGCTGTAGAATGGTAGCATGGATTT
>JAMNZY010000106.1 GCA_023622055.1 Bacillota bacterium | reverse complement strand
GTGCATAAAGAAGAAAGACATCATAAGCAGTGACACTAAAACTTGAGTGATGTATGTAATAAAAGAAATTAGTTCACCGCTGCCCATGGTGCCGGCAGACACCTGCCTGCCGCCAAACCACAGCACTGCAATAATAGTGGAGTAGATTATGAGATTTAGCATGGGCATAACTGAAATGACTAGGGAAATGGCGGAAAGGGCGGTATTCTTTAAGGCGTCATTTCTCTTTTTAAATCTCTCTTCTTCATGGGATTGCCTGTTAAAGGACTTTACCACTCTGATGCCTATTAAGTTCTCTTGAATTATTGCATTGACCCTGTCTACCCGGTGTTGCAGTTCTTGAAACAGGGGCCGAGCTTTTGGCAAAACCACGCCGATTGTTAAGGCAGTAAGGGGCACTGCCACCATAAATACCTTTGCCAGGGATTGATTTATATTAAAGGCCATAATCAGGGCAAAAAGCATTAAAAAAGGTGCCCTTACCGCCATGCGCAAACTCATCATGGTAACTTGACCGATGGTAGTACAGTCGTTGGTGAGCCGAGTTATGAGGGAGGATACAGTGAACTGGTCTAGATTTGCAAAGGAAAAGCTTTGGACCTTTTTAAAGGCCTGTTTTCTGATTTCTGCAGCAAAGCCAAAACCTGCTCTTGCGCCAAAATGGGCACTTATTATTCCAAAGAGCATACCCAAGAGTGCTGCTGCCACCATGACAAGACCCACTTTTACTATGTAGTGGATGTCCCGGTTTGCTATACCTATGTCCACTATTCGAGACATAAGGTAGGGAATAAATATGTCAGCTAAAACTTCCAAAATCATAAAAATGGGGCAGAGCACCGCATAGACTAGATATTTTCTCATATATGGTAATAGTGTTTTCAAGATATATCACCTGTTTTTATTTTTATTATGGACAAAGAAGAAAGACTGTATAATTACAGCCTTCAAAAGGAAAGGGGATATAGAAAGATAGGCAATAATTTATAAACACATAGAAAATTATATCATAAAGAAAACTAGTTAACAATGATTGGCGATTTCAATTATTATAAAATTGACAAGGAGGCTTATATATGATAACATTTTGAAAAATTAAACATGCAGGGGAGCTTGTGTTGCAGGCTGAGAGGAAGCGAGTACAGCTTCGACCCTTATTACCTGATTTGGATAATGCCAACGTAGGGAGCTTTTTGGAATATTTAGGGAAGTACCTATTTGGCACTTCCCTTTTGTTTTAAAATTACAAGTATTGGAATATTTTAATGGGGGTTTTGGCATGTTTGAGGATATCTTAAAAAATGTTCAGGAGAAAACACCTTTAGTCCACTGCATCACAAATTATGTCACTGTCAACGATGTGGCAAATATACTTTTAGCCTGTGGAGGCTCGCCGATTATGGCTGACGATGAAAAGGATGCGGTGGAAATTACTGCCATCTGTGATGCCTTAGTTATAAACATTGGGACACTCAACGAAAGGACAATTGCCACAATGCTCAAGACAGGAAAAAGGGCAAATGAGCTTTCACATCCTGCAGTCCTGGACCCAGTTGGAGCAGGTGCGTCAAGTCTAAGGACTGACACTACTTTTAAACTTTTACAAGAAGTTCAGTTTGCAGTAATAAGAGGCAATATTTCAGAGATTAAAACCGTTGCCAAAGGTAGTGGAACAACTAAGGGAGTGGATGCAGATGAAAGGGATGCTGTAACAGAGAAAAACCTAGATGAAGTAATATCTTTTGCCAAAGAGTTAAGTGGAAAAACAAATTCGATAATTGTCATTACCGGGGCCATAGATATAGTAACTGATTCAAACAAGGTCTACCTTATTCGCAACGGCCATGAAATGATGTCGAAGATTTCTGGTACCGGATGTATGTTAACTGCTGTTATTGCTGCTTATTGTGCTGCAAATCCGGAAAATCATTTGGATGCAGCTGCAGCAGCGGTTTGTGCTATGGGTCTTGCCGGGGAAATTGCCTACGACAAATTGGTAAAGGCAGACGGCGGCACTTCTTCCTACCGCACTTACCTTATTGACGCCATGAGCAAACTGAATGAAAAGGACTTTGAGGGAGGCGCAAAAATTGAAATTAGATAGATCTTCAATGCTGCTGTATGCAGTTACTGACCGCACATGGCTGAAAGGCCGCACACTTGCTGATGCAGTTGAAGAATCTATAAGAGCAGGAGTAACTTTTTTACAATTGCGGGAAAAGAACCTTGATTATGCTTCCTTTCTTAAACTTGCAAGGGAAATAAAATCCATAACAGATAAATACAAAATTCCTTATGTAATCAATGACAATGTGGAAGTGGCCATGACTTCCGGAGCTGATGGAGTCCATGTAGGTCAAGATGATATGGCCCCACGAGATGTAAGAAAAATCATTGGCCCAGATAAAATTTTAGGGGTTTCTGCGCAGACAGTGGAGCAAGCAGTATTGGCAGAGGAAAGTGGTGCAGATTACATTGGCGTTGGCTCTGTTTTCCCTACTTCCACCAAGCCCGATGCTGAAGCAGTTTCTTTTGAAACCCTCAAGGAAATTTGTAAGGCAGTGTCAATACCAGTAGTAGCCATTGGAGGCATTAACAAAGACAATGCCATGAAGCTTGCAGGAAGTGGTATTGACGGTATTGCGGTAGTATCCGCGATTTTTGCCCAGGAGGATATTACTGCTGCCGTAAAGGAACTGCGGGAGATTGTGTGTAGGATGGTACGCCATGAAGATTAAAGGAGCAATATTTGACTTAGACGGCACCCTCCTTGACTCAATGCCCTTTTGGGAGAATTTAGGGTCAGAATATCTTAAAACAAAAGGCATAGATCCCCCGAAAAATATCAACAAAACATTAAAGACAATGAGTTTAGACCAATCAGCTGAATTTTTGAAAAGGGAATACTCCATTTCCGGTGGTAAAGATGAGATTATCAAAGAAATTATATCTTTGATTGAGAATCAGTACCGATTGAAAGTGCCCCTTAAAACTGGTGTTATGTCTTTTCTTGAAAGGCTTTACGAAAAAAATGTGAAAATGTGCAGTGCCACTGCCACTGATGGGGAGCTCGCAAAAGCTGCACTAGATAGGCTAGGGGCGGCCAAATATTTCGACTTTATCTTTACCTGCTCTGAGGCAGGGATGGGAAAAAATACACCGGAGTTTTTTCTAAAAGTCCTAGAATTACTTAAGACCCCTAAACATGAAACAATTGTATTTGAGGATGCCCTTCATGCCATAAAAAGTGCTAAGGCAGCAGGTTTTTTCGTTGTGGCAGTGTATGATAAAAGCTCTTGTGAGGACCAGGAAGAAATAAGAGCTATTGCAGACGTTTTTCTTAATTCTTTTGAAGATTGGGAGATGATACTGTGAAAAAGGTTTTGACTATTGCAGGTTCAGACTGCAGCGGCGGCGCCGGCATACAGGCCGATATTAAGACAATAACTGCCCACAAAATGTATGCCATGAGTGCCATAACTGCATTGACGGCCCAGAATACAACGGGAGTATACGGCATTTTAGAAGCAACACCGGAATTTGTGGGCCAGCAGCTGGACTGCATCTTTCAGGATATTAGGCCAGATGCGGTGAAAATCGGCATGGTTTCAAACATTGAAATTATAGAAACAATAGCTGCCAAACTAAAGGAGTACAGGGCGGAACACATTGTGGTAGATCCCGTCATGGTTTCCACCAGTGGGAGCAAGCTCCTCAGTGACAACGCCATCCATGCATTGAAAACCCACCTGTTTTCCATTGCTGCCGTAATTACGCCAAATATTCCAGAAGCTGAAGTGTTGACGGGATTTTCCATAAAAAGCAAGGAAGACATGCTAACGGCCGCTGAAGAAATGGCCCAGGTAACCAAGGGCTGTGTCCTCATAAAGGGCGGGCATCTTGAAAACTGTGCTGATGATTTGCTTTATGTTGACGGAAAGACTTATTGGTTTGAAGGGCCGAAGATTGACAATCCCAACACTCACGGCACAGGCTGCACCCTTTCTTCTGCTATCGCCTGCAACTTGGCAGCGGGCCTTGATATGGTGGAGAGTATTAAAAATGCAAAAGACTATATAACGGGAGCCATTAAAGCAAATCTCAAGCTGGGCAAAGGACGGGGTCCTTTAAACCACTGCTTTAATTTGTAAAATAAAAATTTTTATTAACCCCATTGACAAAATGTAAAGAGGACAGTAAAATATTAGTCAATATAAATTTTTAATACGGTTAAGGCAATGACAGGGGAAAGTAGATTGACTTCCGGATTTATAAGCGAGCCGGGATGGTGAAAGCCGGTATGAAGGGGTCTTTTGAAGTTCCCCCTGGAGCAGTATGCTGAATTCCCGCAAGGGATAGTAGGTATACCGGAGCTTCCGCCGATAAAAGGAAGCGGGTATAAAGGCATAGATTGCCTCGTACCTTGAATGAGTGGGTTCTTTTTAGAACCAATTAGGGTGGTACCGCGAGCCTCTCGTCCCTTACTGACGAGAGGCTTTTTTGATAGGCAAAAAGGAATTAGGAGGTGGTGAAATCCAGGGAAAATAGAAAAAAGGTTGAAATATCAGCGGCCACTGATACTTCAACCCAAAAATAAGTCAGCCAAATATAGTTTACTACAATATATAAATTTATGTAAAGGATTATTAAAAAAAACCCAAGGAGGCTTTGGAAATGAAAAGAATCTTGACACTCGCGCTGTCGATTTTAATAATGAGTTCTTTGATTATATCAGGTTGCAGCGATACTTCCGCTTCATCATCTTCTTCAAATTCTTCCAGCTTAAATATTGGCATAGTACAGATTGTGGAACATCCCTCTTTAGATGCGGCTCGCAATGGTTTTCTAGATGTCCTGGCAGAAAACGGCTATAAAGAAGGGGATAATCTTGTGGTCAACTATGAAAATGCCCAAGGGGATATGCCTACTTTAAACAGCATAGCCCAAAGTATTGCCGGTGATGAACCTGATTTGATACTGGCCATTGCCACCCCTTCAGCTCAGGCTGTGGCCAATGCCACTAAAGGCACCTCTATACCTGTATTGTTTACTGCAGTTACTGACCCTGTCGCTGCAGGCTTGGTGGAAAGCATGGAAAAACCCAATACAAATCTCACCGGCACCACTGATATGGCCCCAATAGAAGACCAAATAAAATTGATTTTAGAAATTAACCCATCTGTACAAAAAGTGGGAGTCATTTACAACACCGGTGAAGTAAACTCAGTTGTCCAGGTGGATTTGGTAAAAGAAATTGCAAAAGAATTGGGCGTTGAAATTGTGGAAGCAGTGGCCACAAGCACCCACGAAGTAGACCAAGCAGCTAATTCCTTAGTAGGAAAAGTTGATGCCATATACGTTCCCACTGACAACGTAGCTGTTACCGCCTTAGAAGCCATAGTTCAGGCAGCGGAAAATAACAATATCCTGCTGGTCTCAGCAGAAAAAGACAGTGTGTACAGGGGCACTGTTGCCACCATCGGCCTTGATTATTATAAATTAGGCAGACAGACCGGCGAAATGGCTTTGAAGATATTAGCCGGTGAAGGAAAGCCCCAGGATATGCCTGTAGAAGTCCAGGAGCAAAAAGATATAATAATCAACTTAAAAGCTGCAAAAGCTTCAAATATAACAATTCCTCAGGAGCTGCTGGAAAAAGCAGCAGAAATAGTAGAATAAATTAAGGAGCAAATTATAAAGGGTCGGGACTTGTAAGTCCCGACCCTGCAATTTTATCCTATGTATTTAATCCAATACCCTAATAGCCTTTGCTTGGCCCTGCACCGGATATGATTCAGCTACAGCCCCTTGAAATACCACTTCCACTTTCATGCCTTCTTTTAAGTCCTCAGGCTGGAGTTCTTCTCCGTTGGTTTTTAAAATCACCGTATCTTTGGCTATGCCCACCCTGGCCTTATCGTACATAGTGTCGCTTTCAACCTGGCCTTCCACTAACACGGCAGCAACTTTTTCCTCATCATCTAAATAAATTTCCGTTATCTCCCCTCTAATGCCTACACTGTCAGTGCCATTGGTGCTGCAGCCGAAAGCTACAAACAGCAAAAATACAGCTGCTGCTATTAAAAGGCCTTTCTTTATATTCACTACAACAACACTCCTTCTGCTGCTTTTACAATATAGACGAAATTACTAAAGTAAAGTTCCTTCGATTTTCAAAAGTTGCTCTTTCATATCCAAGCCGCCGGCAAAGCCAGTAAGGCTGCCATCTTTTCCTATTACCCTGTGGCAGGGGACTACTATGGGCACCGGGTTTGCTCCAATGGCGCTGCCCACTGCCCGAACTGCCTTAGGACGGTGGATTTCTCTGGCTATTTCCGAATAAGTTTTTGTAGTCCCATAAGGTATCTCAAGTAAGGCCTGCCAGACAGCCTTTTGAAATTCCGTGCCTCGAAGGTCAAGGGGAATATCAAAGGCTTTCCTCTGACCCCTGAGGTACTCTTGGATTTGTTCTACGTAATCAGTCAGCTTTTCCTTGTCATACACTAACGAGCCCATAGGGAAATGTCTCTTGACCCAGTTTTCCAGAACCTCAAAAGGTTTGTTGGGCCATATAGCACAAACCTTTAGAGCTTGAGGCGAGATAGAGCTTTTTATCCTTGTAAAGTAGGTATGACCAAAAAATATTAGAAGTTTCCAATGGTTTCCCCTCCTTCGAGGCTTTTAGTTTAAAAAGACTTGGTTTGTTACATTATACCATTTCGGTCTAAAGCCTCCTATTAAAGTTATATCTTTGGAAATGTAACTGCCAGTTTAAATAAATCCCCGTCAATTTCGATGTCTAGACTTCCCTGTTGAAGTTCCACAAGACTTTTTGCAATGGCGAGGCCCAGGCCTGAACCTTGGGTATGCCTTGACTTGTCACCCCTAACGAGGCGCTCTGTTATTTCAGTAGGGTGAAAGTTCATCTCATAGGCAGAAATGTTTTTAAATATCAGGCTTACAGTTTTTTCATCTTCCACTGCATCTATATAGACCCTGGTATTTGGCATGGAGTACTTGAGAATATTGCTTAAGATATTTTCAAAGACTCTGTAGGTTCTTGCTCCGTCCAAGTTGCAGATTATTTTATGTTCCGGAAGATTTATTTTCATTTGGAGGGAAGCTTCATTGATTTTTTCTTCCATTTCACCTAGAGTTTGACGAAGGAGCGCTACTATATCAAGGTTTTCCAGGTGAAGCTCAATATTGCCAGTAGTGGCTTTACTTGCTTCAAATAAATCATCGATTAACACTTGCAGCCTCTTGGATTTCTTGTCAAGTATGTCTATATATTCCCTTCGAGTTTCCGGGTCTAGATCCTCTTTTTTTAACAAATCCACATAGGTGATGATTGAAGTAAGGGGTGTCTTTAAATCATGGGACACATTGGTAATAAGCTGGGTTTTCATGTTTTGACTTTTTACTTCTTGTTCTACAGCTGCCTTG
>JAMNZY010000076.1 GCA_023622055.1 Bacillota bacterium | reverse complement strand
TCAAAATCCTTGGGATTTATGGGTTCAACCAGGGTGCCCTGAGAATCTGCACTCCTATAATCAAAACTCATTATTTTTCAACTCCTTAGATTACAAAAAGATGTAATGGATAAAAAATAAAGATTGTCAAAAAAACCTGTTTTCACAGTTTCGTTTAAGTAGATCTGAATTGACAGTCTGCTAAGTTACAGTTGACACAATCATGCTCTGCATCAGGCATAGCTAAATCTTTACCAAGCCCGTACACAACACTTATAGATTTAACAGGTGCCATCATCATGCTTTCCTTAAGACTTACACCTAAAGATTCCGCATTTAGCAATTTAAATATAGTGGCCTGCTCTTCTATGCTCCAGTCACCACTTCCAGGCGAAAATCCGCGGCTTACTCTCCTCTTTTCATTTCCTGCCTTTGCACAAAGCTTTTTAAAAAAACTGCTATTTAAATCTTTTAATGCAGCACTTCCTACAGCATCATAAATCATTCCTCTGAGATAATCGCCTTGAGAGAATAATTCCGCACTTTTCTTTTCTATCTTGTCCCCTAAAGTAAGTATTGCTATTACGATTTCTTCAGCCTTTTCAAGATTTTTAAATATATACTCTCCGGAAAAATAAAGTTCTTCTTTAAATATTATCTTCTTGTTTTTTGCATCCAGGACGAAATTGAAAAAATCATAGTTTATTTGGGGCACTGCTAACACAGAAGCTTCCCTTATAGCTATGTCAACCTTCTTTTCTATCATAGAAGACATATTTTGATCTTTCGTGTTTTTATAGCCTAAGTACCTTAAAACTTGGGCTTTATCTATGTTTATTGGCAGTTTAATTACAGGCACGCCACACACCCCATTTTGCATTGTAATAATGCCTTATTCGCCCATCTTATATTTTTCTGCTATGTCAAACATTGCCTGTATATTGTCCAGTTTTGCATCTGCAGGTATATCGCATCCCGATGACAGCACATAGTTTTTTCCGTGGCGCATTCCTTCAATAAGAGCAGTGGCTTCTCTTTCCACATCTTCTCTTGAACCGTAGGCTATAGTAGCAACAGGATTTATATTTCCAAAAATAAGTATATTCTCAGGTATGTTCTGTTTCATGTTAATTATGTCAACTGCTGAATCTAAACTCAATCCGTCACAAGCAGTCTCAAGCATTTTAGGTATTATATTTGTGGTATTTCCACAGATGTGAAGAAAGACCGGCAGCTTCCAAGATTGTTTTAATTGTTTTATATAATTGCCGGAAAACTCCTCAAACATCTGTGGTGACAATAAGGAACCGGCAGGCTCTAAAATACATATTCCTTCAGCGCCAGCTTCAATCAATGCTTTTCCATAAACATTTATTAGCTCTGTGACAAATTTTAGGGTTTCATGCAAGAACTCCGGCTGCATAACTGTATTCATGGCAGTGTTTTCAGTTCCGGACAACAATCCTGCTAGTGAATATGGCCCTATTGTATATGCTACGCTAGGGATATCTGTAAATTCCCTGCTCATTTTTTTTACAGTTTCCAAAAAAACCGCAAGCCTTGTACTTTTGGGATCGGGAATAGATAGTTGTTTTAGGTCGCTTATGTTTTTAATGGGATGCTCTTCAACAGTGAAAGATTCGTTGTCTGGTTTTTTTATCTTTAATCCCAAGGCCTCTGCTTCAACTGATAAATCCATTAATGGAAATACTATATCCGGGTTAAATTTTCCTTTTAGTTTTTTTATGGTTTGAAATTGAATCTCTGCATTTTCTAAGTTTTCCTTTATGGTGGTTTTTGTAAGTTGAATTCCGGGAAGGCCCATCAAGGGAGCCACTAAAACAGTACCTCTATTAGACAATTTTTTATAAAAATCCATATACTCTTTCCTCACTTTGGTATTTTTTTAGTATGTACAACATTATGAGACTTTTAACAGCTCTTTACACTTTTCGGCAGCAGATGCAGCATCAGGTGCATATCCGTCAGCATTAATTTCTTTTGCAAAATTATCTGTAATCGGTGCCCCTCCCACCATGATTTTTACCTGCCCTCTAAGACCTGCTTTTTCAATAGCTTCTATAACTGTTCGCATGTATGGCATGGTTGTAGTCAGAAGTGCAGACATGGCAAGGATATCTGTTTTTGACTCCTTAACTGCTTCTACGAATTTATCCGCTGCTACATCAACGCCTAAATCGATAACTTCAAATCCTGCACCTTCCATCATCATCTTGACTAGGTTTTTCCCAATATCATGTAAATCACCTTTTACTGTACCTATAATCACTTTACCTAATGGCTCCACTCCTGAATCACTTAATATGGGCTTTAATACATCCATTCCAGCGTGCATTGCTCGGGCGGCTATTAATACTTCCGGCACGTATACCTCATTGTTTTTAAATTTGACGCCTATTGTGTTCATACCATCAATAAGCCCACCCTCCAAAATGTCTTTCGGAGAAACCCCTTGTTGTAATGCCTTATTTACCAGTTCACCAACTTTTGGTGCATTACCAGTCTGCAAGTTTTCTGAGATTTTTTTTAAAATTTCCATAAAAACTCCTCCTGAATTTTATTTTAATTGTATTAACATTTCAAACTTCTTTCTTGATTTTGGTTTTGTCTAAAAAATTACTATCAGCTAATTCTATAAGTGGGGTTTGGTTTTTTTTGTTCATCCATATCAGCCCTAATATTGAGTACAATATCCCAGTTAGAACTTCTTTTCTTGTGCCATTTTGTCAAAACTTAACTGCTGGCTAATATCAGATATACTTGCTTTAGCCCAGTCAATCCCGGAAACTGCTAAAAGTTTAAAATGAGCTATTTCTCCATTGACTTTATAAAATTCCTTTCTGAGTTTGTCAGATATTTCAGAAATCACTTTGTTAATATCAATTTTAACTGTCGAATCAACAGCAGCTGTAAGGTTTAACCAGCCTAAGTGAGCCTCTGCCTGACCATATATCTCATAGTCAATATCCAGTGTGTTTTCGGCAGATTCTTTGGTAAAAATCATTTCAATCCACTGCTTTATATTTATATTTTCTCTAGCAGAGATGGCCAAAAGCTCAGCGTTTTTAAAGTTTCCCTTTATAAACTGAATTAAATCTTCTTTTTCTTCTTTGGAGAGTAAATCTATTTTATTTAAAGCAATTATGTCTGCTTCCTCTAGTTGTTTCTTAAATAGGTAATTTATTTCCGCATGAAAGTTGGAGCTTTTATCTAGGATAAGTTTTTTTAATCTTTTTGGATCAGCTATTACGGAAAAAGGTTTAATTTCTATGCTTTGTACCTTTTTAGCCTTAAGAGGTTTATAAATTGTGGCAATTAGATCGGTGCAGCTTCCTACGGGCTCAGCCAGTATTACATCAGGCATATTTAATTTTGAGAGTTTCTCAATTCGATCAAGAAATTCATCAAAATTGCAGCAGAAACATCCATCTGTTACTTCAACAGCTGTGAGACCCTTTAACTTTAAAAAATTTGTATCTACTAAATCTGTACCTTGGTCATTTGTCACTACTCCCACTTTTTTACCTTGACCAATTAAGTAATTTGCAATGTTTAAAATGGATGTAGTTTTCCCCGAACCAAGAAAACCACCAATAATAACAAGTTGAATTTTACTCATGTAGTTGTGACCCCCATTTTATCGCTGATTTAAGGTAATTAATATCAGGCAATTCTCCAGCACTTATCTGTTCGTCGTTTACTATTATTGCGGGAAATTTTTCTACTTCCAAACCTTTTATTTCATGTACCTTAGTCAGATTAGAAAGCTCGTGGCTTTTAACTTCCATAAACTCTACTTCTTCGCCATGAACAACACTTGTGATAGCTTTAACATTATCTACCGGTGTGTTATAGGGCATGTCACAACCAGGAGAAAGGATGTAGCCCTTTTTTCCGCCTATTTGCATACAATTCTTAGCACCATTAATGTTGTCTATAGGGTCACCTAAAAGCATGGTTACTGTGAGCTTGATATTTCCTCCCAGTGAAATACCATATTTTGTGCACAGTTCCCTGGCAAAATCCAAAGGAACATTTTCATCTATAGAAATGTTATCAGGATAACATTTACACATTTCCTCTAGATTGTTTTTAGCATTGCCGCACACAAAGAGGGAAGAGGCTTTTCGGTGGGTGTTCATCAGCGTAAACCAGTTCACATCCCATGGCTTCTGCTTCCACCTGCAAGTCAAAAATCACCGGAAGACCATCTGGTTTGTACAGCTCAAAAGCTTTTTTCACACCTTTGACTATATTGTCACTGCTTTTAAAATAATCTTTAGCGCTCACTCCTATTAGATTTGCTGCATGACATCCCACAAATGGCACCCATGGTACGCGTTCAGTTTCTTTATTATGAATGGCTGAAAAAACAAGTTGTTTAGAGTTCATAGCCCCAACTCCTTTTATGCGGATTTTTTAACTCCATCAATTTATAAAAGATACTTTTGTCTATTTTAAAGTTATCAAAATTATCTAGTGTTTTCTTTTGTTATTTTTGTATTTTTGTTAAAAAACCGACATTTAATATGCTGTTTATCTGCTTAATTTTATATAGTAAAACTCAAAATTCATAACGCAAAAAGCTGCTGCAGGAGACAATCTGCAGCAGCTTTTAGTAATAGATTTTTCAATTTTAAAAGCCCAGCTTTTCCTTTAAATAATCCCTCACTTTGTCTATTTCAATCCTATCTTGCTTCATTGTGTCTCTATCTCTTATGGTAACTTTATTATCTTCTAAGCTGTCAAAGTCTACAGTTATGGCATAGGGTGTTCCTATTTCATCTTGACGGCGGTAACGTCTGCCTATGCTGCCAGTGTCGTCATAGTCCACATTGTAATGCTTCTTCAAGTCTTTACATAGTTTCTTGGCTAGTTCTACTAGAGGTTCTTTTCTGGAAAGGGGAAGAACGGCACATTTTATTGGTGCAATTTCCGGTTTAAAGCGGAGCACTACTCTAGTATCTCCGTCAACTTCCTCTTCAGTATACGCTTCACACAACAGTACCAATACGGCTCTATCAGCACCTAGGGAGGGTTCTACCACATATGGCACTACATGTTTGTTTTCTACCGGGTCAAAATAAGTTAAACTCTTCCCTGAGTATTCAATATGTCTGGATAAATCATAATCGGTTCTGTTGGCAGTTCCCCAAAGTTCGCCCCATCCAAAGGGAAACTTGTACTCTAAATCTGTAGTTGCTTTGGAGTAGTGGGACAGCTCTTCAGGAGAGTGATCTCTAAAACGCAAATTCTCCTTTTTTACTCCTAAAGACACAAAAAAGTCCATCATAAACTGCCGCCAGTAATCAAACCATTTTTCATCATCACCGGGTTTTACGAAAAATTCTAATTCCATTTGCTCGAATTCTCTGGTTCTAAAGATAAAGTTCCCAGGTGTAATTTCGTTTCTAAAGGATTTGCCTATTTGGGCAATGCCAAAAGGCAGCTTCATTCTGCTGGAATCCAACACATTTTTAAAGTTGACAAAAATACCTTGAGCTGTTTCTGGGCGAAGATATACTATTGAGCTGGAATCTTCGGTAACCCCTTGGAAAGTTTTAAACATCAAGTTGAAAACTCTGGCATTTGTCCAGGCCACCATACCGCAGGTTGGGCATTTTATCTCATTCCCATGTATAATCTCTGTAAGTTCTTCAACACTTTTGCCCTCCACTTTCATGTTCAGGGCATCTTCAATAAGATGGTCCGCACGAAATCTGGATTTGCACTGTTTGCAGTCTATTAAGGCATCGTTAAAGCCCTCCAAATGTCCAGAAGCTTCCCACACCCTGGGGTGCATCAAAATGGCACTGTCAAGGCCAACTACATCGTCTCGTTCATGGACTACTTTTTTCCACCAGTAATCCTTAATATTTCTCTTTAGCTCTGCTCCCAAAGGCCCATAGTCCCACGTATTGGCCAATCCACCATAGATATCTGACCCCTGAAAGATAAAGCCCCTCCGCTTACAAAGGGATACTATCTTGTCCATTGTTTTTTCAAATTTTTCTGCCATAATTATTTACCTCCTTCATGTTAAAATTGCTAATACTAAAAAACCCCTAAACCTTTATATAGGTCTAGGGGTCCTTTTTCTAGGACGGTTCCACCCTAGTTGCAAGCTAGCCAGCTTCGGGCCAACCTGCCACTTTTGGGATTCCTTATGGTATTGTAATGGCTAAGCACTTTCTGTTCCCAGATCTTTTTTATGCTACGGAGCTCCCACCATCCTCCGTTCGCTTGGAGCAGGGAAAAAAGATCACCAGAAAGTTTCTATGTAAAATATATACTATTGTAAAGCTTAAGTCAAGGCTTGGCCACAAAATCTTTTATCTTCCCATGTTTCTGTCTTACAGCTTTTTATATGCCAAGAAACCTTCAGCTAAATCATCAGGGTCTATTATGATATCAAGGATAGCCGGTTTCCCTGATTCATTTGCTTTAAGAGCTCTTTCCAAAGCCCCACGGATTTCTTCAGGCTTTTCAACCCTTTCTCCATAACACTTGTAAGCATGGGCCATTTTAACAAAATCCGGCTGCACTTCAAAATCTGTGGCTATATACCGACCTCCTAAAGCTTTTTGGCCAAATTTGGGCCAGCCTAAACTAAAGCTGTTTAAGATAACCCAAGTAACTGGTGCATTGTACTGAACTGCTGTGGGAACGTCTTGATTGTACATCTGAAATGCTCCATCTCCAGTGACACATACCACTTTTTTATCAGGTTGAGCAAGCTTTGCTCCTACAGCCCCCATGACACCAACACCCATGCAAGTCTGTTCCCCCGGAGCCAAATCTCCGTTTCGATCTAAAACTTGATAATATGGACTGTAATACGACCAAAGGTCTTGACTTCCATTTTCGTGCACCATAATAGTATTGCGGCCAAAAACTTGATTTATTTCATAAACAACACGCTTGCTTTTTATTGGGACATCGTCGCACTGGCACTCTAGTTCAACTTCTTTTACATAATCTGCTTTTGCCTTGGCATACTCTTGAAATCTCTCTTTCCACTCCTGTTTTGACTGCTCTTTTAGAATTTCCAATATGGAAGCTAAAACCATCTTTGCATCTCCCACAATTGGCACATCTGGAATCCAATTGCGGCTGATTTCAAAAGGCTCAATATCTATTTGTATAAACTTAGCCCTCTCAGGAAATAGTTTCCATGCCCCTGTCTGGAATTCTTCATTCCGGGAACCTACAGTAATCACCAAATCAGCATCTGCAAATACTTCCATTCCCAATTTGGTTCGATATAGCCCCACCTGGCCAAAAGACAAAGGATGAACCTCTTCTATGCTGCCTCTACCTGAAGGAGTAGTCATTACAGGCATGCCTAATAATTCCGCCAAGGCTTTTAACTCATCATGGGCTCCTGAACGACGGACTCCACCACCTGCCACTATAACAGGCCTAGCAGCGTTTAACAAAAGTTGTGCTGCTTTACCAATTTGAGTAGGATCTCCTGCTGTTTTAAGATATCTGACAGCTGGTACATACTCTGGAATGTCAGCTTTTCCTCTACCCACTTCTGTTGGGATTTCTATATACACAGGTCCTGGTTGGCCATTTGTGGCCAACGAAAAAGCTCTTTGAATTGCCCAGGGAATTTTTTCAGCATAAGGAACCCTAACAGCCCACTTAGTGATGGGAGACATAAGTCCCAGCTGGTCAGTTTCTTGAAATGCTCCTTTGCCATCATTATGTCCATCACCACCAGGACATATGGCTATCACTGGAGCACAGGTCGCCAGGGCTTCCAGCATTGCCGGTGTCAAGTTAGCCACACCTGGCCCTTTGCTGGCAAAGCAGACAGCAGGTTCTCCGGTGATTAGAGAATGGGCCATTGCCATAAAGCCTCCTGCTGCTTCATGTCTTACCTGTATTGCTTTTATAGATGGTTCATCGTAGAGAGCATCATATAAGTCTTCAGGGCTGCTGGGAAGCCCATAGACAAACTTAATGCCCTCACATTTTAACGCCTGAACTACTGCCTGCCAACCAGTCATTATAGTCATTTTATCACCTCACAACTTGTGTATAGGCTCTGCCAGCAAATCAAAAGCCGCTTCCATCATTGCTTCCGAAAGGGTAGGATGAGCATGGATGGTATTTGCCAGTTCTTCTGCTGTGCACTCAAGTTTTATGGCAAGAACAGCTTCAGCAATAAGTTCCGTTGCATTAGGCCCTACAATGTGAACTCCCAAGATTTCATTGTATTTTGATTCAGCTACAATTTTGACAAATCCGTTTATCTCTCCTAAAGTCTTGGCTTTACCGCTGGCAGCATATGGGAACCTGCCTACTTTTATATTATCTTTAAATATCATCCTTGCTTTCTCTTCCGTCATTCCAACAGAGGCCACCTCAGGACTTGTATAGATGCAAGAGGGGATGGCTTTATAATCAATCTTTTCCCTTTCTCCTAAAATATTTTTGACTGCTATTATACCCTGATGTGAGGCAACATGAGCCAGCATGGATTTGCCTGTAACATCACCTACGGCAAAGATATTGTCAATATTTGTCTTAAGATACTCATCTACAACTACACCGGTTTTTTCTATATCAAGGCCCAAGTTTTTGAAAGCGTCAACTGCAGGTGCCCTGCCTGTTGCCATTAACACCTTTTCTGAATCTATGGCTTTTATACCCTCTTTTGTCTCAAAAATGGTTTGCAGTGTGCCATCTTTTTCCTTTATCTCTCTGACCTTAGAGTCAGTGTAAATCATTACACCTTGTTTTTCCAAATGTTTCCTCAGTTCTCTGGAAATCTCTTCATCCTGTCTTGGAAGGATTTGTGGCAGCATCTCCACTATGGTTACCTTGGTGCCAAAGGTGTTGTATATGTAGCCTATTTCAAGGCCTATGACTCCACCACCTATTATAAGCATTGATGAGGGGATTTGTTTTAGAAAAAGAGCCTGGTCGCTGGTTATAACATTTGGAAGATTATAACCTGGAATGGGTACTGAAGCGGGAACAGAACCGGTGGCAAGGATTATATTATCAGCTGTAATGGTGCTCTGCTCGGTATCAGTTAATATGTTTATGGTGTTTTTATCGGATAGTTTGGCAGTACCTCTTATAACTGTAACATTATTTCCAGCAAGCAGGCTTTCTACACCCTTTGTAAGGGTTTTTACTATCCGAGATGTTTTTTTCTGCAAAAGGCCCCAATCGAAATTTACATTATCTGCTGTAATTCCGAAGTCTTTGGCGCTTTTTATGGCCTGCAGTAAGTTTGCACCGTGAATCAGTGACTTTGTGGGAATACAGCCTCTATTTAAACAGGTTCCTCCAAGCTCTCCCTTTTCAACAAGGGCTACCTTGGCTTTCTTTTTGCCTGCATAGATGGCAGCTACATAACCACCTGGACCACCACCGATAATAGCTATATCGTAATGCATAGTATCACTCCCTTAAAGCAGCAAGTTCATTGGTTCTTCAAGGATTTCCTTGAGATTTTGCAGGAACTTTGCTCCAACAGCACCGTCTATTGCTCGATGGTCACAAGATAAGGTCAGATTCATCATTGGCCTTATTGTTATCTCGTCATCTACTACCACAGGTTTTTTCATTATTTTTCCAACTGCAAGAATGGCAGTTTCCGGCTGATTTATAATTGCACAGAAGTTTTCTATGTCAAACATGCCCAAATTGGTTATGGTAAATGTGCCTCCTTGATATTCGTCAGGCAGCAGTTTTTTGTTCTTTGCCTTTAGGATTAGTTCTGCTGTCTCTTTTGCAATAATTCCAAGGCCCTTTTTATCTGCATCTTTAATGACAGGCACAATAAGCCCATCTTCTAAAGCTACAGCAAGGCCGATATTTATATTCTGCTTTAAGATAATTTTTTCTTCTGTAAAACTAGAATTGACCAAGGGGTTAAGCCTTAAGGCTGTTGCGACAGCTTTTATTAAAATGTGGTTGTACGATAATTTTACATCATATTTATCTTGTACAAGAGGTATTAATTTTTCTCTAATATCAATGACTTTTGACATATCTACTTCCAGAGAGAGATATATGTGAGGTGCAACTTTTTTGCTGTAAGTCATGCTCTCTGCTATAATTTTTCTCATCCCAATAACTGGAATAGTACTTTCTTCCTCTTGCATCATCATTTGTTCTTCTAGATCTGCTTTTGTTATTCTTTCAACGGGAGATTTTTGTAGGGATTTTAAGTCGATTTGTTTTTCCATGGCAATTTTCTTGGCTACAGGTGTGGCTCTTACTTTATTCTCCTGTATATACGCTAATACGTCCTTCTCTACTATCCTTCCATTTGGTCCTGAAGGAGTAACTTTCGAAAGATCTATCTGGTTTTCCCTTGCAACTCTTTTAGCTGCAGGGGATGCTTTAATTTTGCCTGGAATTGTTTCTTTTTCATCTTCTGTTCTGTCTTCCTGCTGCATTATAACTTGAGATGATTCCTCTTGTTTTTCAGGTGATTTGTCGTCAGCAATTTCTAAATCCGGCAGTTCCTCATGGGCATCAGCTATTATGGCAATAGGCTCACCTACTTTAACAGTCTCACCTTCTTTTGCGATTATCTTCCTCAAAATTCCGGAGCGTTCCGCTTCATCTTCAATGTTTACTTTGTCTGTCTGTATTTCTACATATATTTCACCTTTTTCTACAGGTTCGCCTTCCTTTTAGCTTTGGCATTTTAACTATTGTGGCCATGAGTATCCTCCTTTATCTCAGTACTTCCTTTACACCCTCAATAATATCCGGCACTTGCGGTACAGCGTGCTTTTCAAGATTTGGGTTGTATGGTATTGGTATATCAAGGCCAGCAAGTCTCTTAATTGGAGCATCTAGATAGTCAAAGGCCTCACTTCCAGCAATGCCTGCAGCGATTTCGGCTCCCCATCCGTAACTTATAGGATCATCTTCCACTATAATAATTCTTCCTGTTTTCTTGACAGAAGAGACTACAGTTTGTAAATCTAGGGGCTTTAAAGATCTTATATCGATTACTTCAACATCTATTCCCTCTTCCTCTAGTTTTTTAGCAGCCTCTAGAGACCTAGGTACCATAATGGAACCTGCAACTAAAGTAATATCACTTCCCTGCCTTTTCACATCGGCTTTCCCTATGGGTACTGTGTAATCTTCTTCAGGAACTTCCCCTTTAGTCCAGTATAAAAGTTTGTGTTCTGCAAATACCACAGGATTATCATCTCTAATGGCAGATTTTATAAGACCTTTTACATCATAAGGTGTTGCCGGCATGACTACTTTAAGGCCTGGAAAGTGGGCAAATACTGCCGGAAAGCTTTGGGAATGCTGTGCCGCGGCTCCAGTGCCACAGCCCATGGGTCCTCGAATAACCATGGGGACTTTGGCTTTCCCACCAAACATGTATCGGTTTTTAGCTCCTTGGTTTACCAACTGGTCCATGGCAATGGTGAAAAAGTCAAAAAACATTATTTCCGCTACCGGCCGCATTCCACATAATGCCGCACCCACAGCAGCTCCAGCTATAGCCGCTTCAGAAATGGGAGTATCTATTATCCTGTTTTCTCCAAACTCTTGAAAAAGTCCCTTGGTAACTCCAAATGCTCCACCGTAAAGTCCCACGTCTTCACCTATGATGAAGACATCTTCATCTCGAAGCATTTCTTCTCTTAAGCCTTCTCTTAAAGCCTCTATATAAAGCTTTTCAGCCATTATTTTCGCCTCCTGCAGTTTTTTCTTATGCATATACATCGTCCATAATTTCTTCTACTTTAGGTTCAGGACTGTTTTGGGCATACTCTAGGGCCTCTTGAATTGCCCCTTCTACTTCTTTTTCAATCTTTGTAAGTTCCTCTTCATCTACCCCTTCAGAAATAAGTTGTTGCCTATACCTCTTTATAGGACATCTCTGTTTCCACTCTTCTTCTTCCTCTCTCGTGCGGTAAACCCTTGGATCGCTTTTTGAATGGCCAAGCCAGCGATAGGTTTTGGTCTCTATTAGAGATGGGCCTTCCCCTTTCCTTGCCCTCTCCACAGCTTCTTTTACCACTCCGTACACGGCTTCCACATCATTGCCGTCTACTATAATGCCGGGGATATTGTAAGCTTTTGCTCTATCTGCTGCATTCTCAACAGCACT
>JAMNZY010000038.1 GCA_023622055.1 Bacillota bacterium | reverse complement strand
TATTTCAGAAATTAATCGTAGCTGTAATGATAAATCCCTCTAAAAAACCACTTTTTACCTTAGATGAAAGATTGGATATGATTGAAAAAGCTGTTGCCCACATATCGAATATAGAAGTAGTCAAGTTTGATGGTCTCTTAGTGGATTTGGCAAGAGCAAAGAAAGCCAATGTAATCATCAAGGGGTTAAGAGCTGTGTCTGATTTTGAATACGAATTTCAAATGGCTTTGATGAATAAAAAATTAGATACAAATATTGAAACATTGTTTATGATGACAAATAATAATTACTCATACCTAAGCTCAAGTATTGTTAAGGAGATTGCCCGTTACGGAGGCTGTGTCTCAAACTTCGTTCCAGATAATGTGGCTAAACAACTGGTTAAAAAATACAAAGAATGTGTGAAAAGAAGTTTCGGCTTAAGGGATAGACCCTTAAGCCTTTTTGTGTCCCATAAACACATTGATTATACACTTTGTGTCATATTGCACAATTTTTTATAAATGGTTTTTCAGGTTATTTTGTTTTAAATAGCAAAAACATTGAATTATAGCGGCTTTTATAGAGTTGGCATGAGGATTGCTATATAAATGTGTAAGATAATAACTTTCACATAAGGCTGCAGTTAAGGAATAAGGCAATAATAACTAAAAAGCTAGATACAGCTCATAGCTGAAATCTTGAAAGGGGTTGATAGTGGAAGAACTGTTGATTTGGAAGTAAAAGCTAATTTCATCTTATGAAAAAGGCTTTGACATTATAAAATTTATTAGAAATGAGGTAAGGCTATGAATCTACTTGTCTGTATTAAACAAGTACCAGATACCACAGAAATTAAAATTGATCCAGTCAGAAACACCTTAATCAGAGACGGTGTTCCCAGCATAGTCAATCCCTTTGACGCATACGCATTAGAGGTTGCTGCAAGGATCAAGGATGTAAAGCCCGATACCAAGATCGTTGTGATGTCCATGGGACCACAGCAGGCAATTAGCGCTCTCAGGGAATGCCTTGCAGTTGGTGGTGACAAGGCCTATTTGGTAAGCGATCGTGCCTTCAGTGGCTCCGATACATTAGCTACAAGCTATATTCTATCAAGGGCTATTGCTAAGGTAGAGGAATTGGAAGGCAATTTTGACGCCATTTTTTGTGGCAAACAGGCCATTGACGGTGATACTGCCCAGGTAGGGCCTCAAATTGCAGAACATCTCGATTATCCTCAAGTTACCTGCGCAGTTGAAGCTACCGCTGACGGCAACACAATGACGGTGAAAAAGGAAGTAGAAGATGGCGGCAAATCGTGCAGAAATCCCTGTACTTACTTCTGCCGACTTAGATATAGATTTACAGAAAGCAGGCCTAAAGGGGTCTCCCACAAAGGTAAAAAGGACATTCACTCCTCAGATTAAGAAGTCTGGAGTTAAAATACAAGAAGAAACTAACGAAGCATCCGCACTAAAACTGATAGAGTTGTTAAGCGATGCGGGCATTATTTAAGGAGGGGAGTTTACAAATGGAAGCAAAAAGCAACGATTTGTGGGTATATATTGAAACTAATGCGGATGGCACTGCCAAGAATTGTGGTCTAGAACTCCTTGGGGCTGGACGCAACCTGGCGGAAAAACAGGGCGGCCAACTGGTGGGAGTAGTAATAGGTTATAAGGTAGATGAGGCTGTAAAAGCAGCAGTAGCTTACGGTGCCGATAAGGTCATTGTGGTGGATGGCAAGGAGTTTGCCCGCTATACCACAGATGCCTATGCAAAAGCATTTTATATTCTAGTGAAGAAGTATGGACCAACTAGCATCCTCATCGGTGCAACAAATAATGGGCGCGATATGGCTCCGCGCATATCTTGCCGGCTTCAGACGGGTCTTACAGCGGACTGCACCGGTCTTGACATTGATGAAGAAAGCGGCAATGTGGCATGGACTCGCCCTGCCTTTGGCGGCAATCTTATGGCTACTATCTTATGCCCCAATCATCGACCCCAGATTGGCACCGTTCGTCCCGGTGTCTTTAAGAAG
>JAMNZY010000150.1 GCA_023622055.1 Bacillota bacterium | reverse complement strand
ATTTAATGCCCGGCATGTATTATATACAGTACCGGGCATTTTAACTAACCCCAAAGCTATTTCTTTAAATGTATAGTGAACTCTTCACCCACTTGCTTATAATCGTCACTCATCTTTCCGCTCTTTTCCGGAAGCTCTGCAGCATATGGAGTTAAGGTAAGAGATGTTATCTCGTCAGATAAATCGCCATAGATATTGGAATACTTAAATACTAAATCTTCGCCAGAAACACTAGCCAAATAAAATACCACTTCATTGCCCAAATCGTCATGGCCCCTCAAGTAAACATCGTATCTAGCTCCAAATGCACCTTTTACTTTTCCATAAATCTTTTGATTTACCGGATTGAGTCTGAATTCCTGCAAAATGTACTTCTGATTATCTATATTAAATGAATAACCTATTGGTATCGTATGTGAGTTGGCCATTAACTCACTGCCATTTGCTGTAAATTCAAAATGCCACTTTCCTTTTCTGGTTTCCCTTAAATCCTCTGTAAACAATTCCATATCTTTTAATACAATTTTTATGTCTATATTTTCTTTTAAATCAATTCCCTTAATGTCAACAGCATATGTAAGGAAAAACAAACTGTTGGAATCGTTTATTCTCCCGGCTCTGCCAGTGGCACCGTAATTTGTGAGTTTCTTGCCATTGATGAAAATATCGTAGTCAAATCTGAACTTATCCACAGCTTTATTCGTATTGACAATTGTAGAGAAGATTAGTTCATCCTTATCTATTATCACACTGCTCAATTTCACTTCTATTCCATTGTCTGCCACAATTTGATTTACCACATTTTCATAAGGTTCAATGTTTCTCTCTATACCCATGGATTTGCCAATGGAATAAGAAATTTCCGCAACTTTCAGTTGCACGGCAGCGTAAACACTTTTACCCAAAGTTGTCTGGCTGAAAAGCCCAATTGTCAAAAGGAAAATGGCAGCAATGGCACTGATTTGCTTTAAAATCCTTCGCCTTTTATTTTTCTTAAAGCTATTCTTTAAACGCTGCTTTTCAATAGCGCTTAACATCACTCTATCATAATCATCCAGGTCAATTTCCATGTAATTTAACAGTTCATACACATTGTTGCAATCCTTCATTGATTGGAACCTCCTTTTAAACTGAAAGCTTGCCGCATTTTCTTCCTTCCCCTTGAAAGTCTATTGTATAGCACCGGTTTGGCAAGGCCTGTATCACAGGATATTTCATCCATGTTTTTTTCTTCAAAGTATAGCTTAATAAAAATTTCCCTGTCTTCTTCAGATAGGCACTCCAACATTTTTTCGGTTTCCAGGCTGAGTTTTTTTCGGTTTCCAGGCTGAGTTCTTTTGTCAAAATTGCCTTCAGCGCATTATCTTCTGTAAAAACAGTAATATTTTCTATATTTTCATTTTCTAAATCCCTTAAATATTTTCTTACATAGTTTAAGGCCTTATATTTTGCAACTCCTCCTATCCAATTTTTAAAGCTGGACTTTTCGGGATCATAATAGCAAATATTTTCCCATATACTCATAAGGCAATCGTTCAAACACTCTTCATGATAATCAGGAAGATAATATAGATGCTTTTTTATAACCGACTTTAGCACCCATCCGTAGTTGTAAATCACATATTCAAGGGCTTTTTCGTTTTTCTTTTTTATTTGTTCAATAAAATTATCTTCAGTTATTTGCAAGGGCACCACCTTCCTTGTTGCTATATTCTCCACGTGGGGATTATTTATCCTTCTATTTATTACTTCACATTGGAAGCAGAAAATCTATCAAAAAAAGATTACAATTAAAAAAACTGGACAATAAGCAAACTTTGCTCATTGTCCAGTGCTAATACACTTCACCTTTTAATGACCGCCTCATTCCTTTGGCGGTTTATTGTATCCCCTGTCTCCATAGGGCTGTAATTTCTCAAGCCACTTCTTTTTCATTTTCTTAAGTTCCCAGCGAACGTCGTCGACTTTGTCTGCTTCCTTCTGCTCCAAAACTTCATAGGTAAAGGCCTCCGGGCCCAATTCATTCCAATCTTTCTGCAACTCAGAATTTGGATGTCTCCCCATCTCCAGATGCCATTTCAAAGTAAACCACCGGTTTTTTAAGTTTGTACAACTGTCTATAAATATCTTTCCGTTT